>CACYDB010000029.1 GCA_902773035.1 uncultured Ruminococcus sp.
GACAAAACCGCCAGAGATATAATCAAAAACGCGGGTTACGGTGAAAACTTCGGTCACTCAACAGGCCACGGAGTAGGACTTGATATCCATGAGCTGCCGTATGTTAATACAAAGGGCGACAGGATCTTAGCCGAAAACATGGTTATCACAGTCGAGCCGGGAATATACCTTGAGGGCAAGTTCGGAGTCAGAATCGAGGATATGGTTCTTGTCACTGAAAACGGCTATAAAAATTTCGCGACTCTGCCGAAACAACTAATTGTTGTATAAGGGTTGCAATTTATAATAAAATTATGTATAATTATGTTGATAGTATGCGCAAAAAGCTTTTTGTGTAATTTTAGGAGGTTTACTTATGATTTCAGCAGGTGATTTCAGAAACGGCGTTACATTTGAAATGGACGGACAAGTTGTTTCCATTATTGAATTCCAGCACGTTAAACCGGGCAAGGGCGCGGCGTTTGTAAGAACAAAAATCAGAAACGTTATTACAGGCTCCGTTGTTGAAAAAACCTTTAACCCTAACGATAAGTATCCGAAGGCTTTCGTAGACCGTAAGGATATGGAGTACAGCTACAACGACGGCGAGCTCTACTACTTTATGGATACAGAAACCTGGGAGCAGCTCCCGATTAACGCTTCTGTTCTCGGCGACAACTTCAAGTTCGTAAAAGAGAATATGATTTGTAAGATTCTGTCCTACAAGGGCAACGTATTCGGCGTAGAACCGCCCAACTTCGTTGAGCTTGAGGTAACAAAGACCGATCCCGGATTTGCCGGCAACACAGCTACAAACGCTACAAAGCCCGCTACTGTTGAGACAGGCGCCGAGGTTAAGGTTCCTCTCTTCATCAACGAGGGTGAGATTATTCAGATTGATACACGTACAGGCGAGTATCTCGGAAGAGCGTAAATTAAGAGGTTCCTATGTTAACTAACGAAAGAGCCGCCTACCTTAAAGGATTGGCGGAAGGCTTAGACCTTGATAAATCCAAACCCGAGGGAAAGCTTATCGACGGTATGCTCGACCTTATCTTTGATATGTCGGCGGAAATCGGCGGTCTTTATGACCACATCAGTATGCTCGAGGACGCGTTATACAACGATGACGAGTTCGGCGATATTGACGGTGAGGACTTCGATTTTGAGGATGAGGAAAATCCCGACTATGAGGTTAAATGCCCCGACTGCGGCGCTGATATCGTTGTAGACGAGGATACACTCCTTGAGGGAGAAATCTCCTGTCCCAACTGCGGCAACACGCTTGAGTTTGATTTTACAAGCCTTTTTGCCGACGAGGTTTGCGACTGCGGAGATCCCGACTGCGAAGCTTGCTGTCCCAAGGATATTGAATTCTGATAACAGTAACACTATAACACCTCTCGTATATTATAACGAGGGGTGTTTTTATGCTTTATAAGAGGAAATCGAAGGGTCATAAAAGGCTCAGACGCTTTATACTTACGCTTATTATACTTGTTACGGGATGTATAGCGCTTTTTGAAACGCAAGCTATTCCGTTTACCGCGAAGTGCGTCAAAAAGCAGTCAAAAACTGTTTCTGCAAGTATTATAAACAGGGAAGCTCTGAGAGTTCTTGATAAATATAGTTTCAAGTACAGCGATTTAGCCGATATAAAATACTCGGAAAACGGGGAAGTACAGTCCGTTTCAGCTCAATCGCTCAATATCAATAAGCTAAAAGCGGAAATCACTCTCGCCGTTCAGAAGGAGCTTGACAAACACAGGTCGTATTCTTTTTCCTTACCGCTCGGCGCGTTTACTGATATAACACTGCTCTCGACTCTCGGACCCTCGGTTGAAATATCATTTATTCTTACGGGCTCCGTCAACTGTAAGCTCAAAAGCTCCTTTGAAAGCGGCGGAGTGAATCAGACCGTTCATCATATTACACTTACTGTCACTACAGAGATAATAACGATCAGCCCCGAATACCGTGAACAGACAAAATTTTCAACGGATTTTGAGGTAGCTCAGACTGTAATCGTCGGAAATGTGCCCTCGACCTTCGCAGATATAGTACGATAATCGAAATATAACACAAAATATTGATTTTTTAGCGCAAAATCTATTGTAAAAGAATGGATTTTGTGATATAGTATTAAGGATATTAGTATTAGATTGGGGCAATTTGTCTTGATAGAAAAATACACAACCGTAAATGATTTTGAAAATACTCAGAACGAGTATATTGATCTCATATATGAAATAATGCAGAGCCGCAAGCGCGGAGATGTTCCGATAGCATATATCCACACCTACGGCTGTCAACAGAATGTCGCCGACGGCGAGAGGATCAAGGGTATGCTTTCTCAGGTGGGCTTTGAGTTTGAGGACAAGCCTGATAACGCTGACGTTATTCTTTTTAACACCTGCGCTGTCAGAGAACACGCCGAGGACAGAGTTTTCGGCAACGTCGGCGCCCTCAAAAACTTAAAGCGTAAGTACCCCGATACTCTTATAGCTCTCTGCGGCTGTATGATGGAGCAAAAGCATATCGCCGACAGAATGTACAAGAGCTTTCCTTATGTTAACCTTGTGTTCGGAACTCACGCGCTTCATCAGTTCCCTGAGCTTCTGTACCGCGCTCTTGCCAAGGGTAAGAGAGTTTATCTCCGTGACAATGACGACAGTCTTGTCCACGAGGGAATCCCCGTAAGGCGTGACGGCAGCTTAAAGGGCTGGCTCCCGATTATGTACGGCTGCAACAACTTCTGCACCTACTGTATTGTACCCTATGTCAGAGGCCGTGAGCGCAGCAGGGAAAAGGATATCATAATCTCTGAAGCGAGAGAGATGATAAACTCAGGCTTCAAGGATATAACCCTGCTCGGTCAGAACGTAAATTCCTACGGCAAGAATCTCAAAAACGGCGTAAGCTTTGCCGAGCTTATTAAAGAGATCGACGATATAGACGGCGACTATTGGCTGAGGTTTATGACCTCGCATCCCAAGGACTGCACGCATGAGCTTATTGATACGATCGCTCAGTCAAAGCATATCAGCAAACACCTTCATCTGCCGTTCCAGAGCGGTTCAAGCAGGATTTTAAAACTTATGAACCGTCATTACGACAGGGAAAAGTACCTTGACATAGTCAACTACGCCAAAAAGACTATCCCCGACGTAAGTCTCACAAGCGACGTTATAGTTGGATTCCCGGGCGAAACCTATGAAGATTTCAAGGAAACCTTATCGCTTATCAAGGAGGTTGAGTTCACCTCATTGTTCACCTTTATCTATTCGCCGAGAGTTGACACTCCCGCGGCTAAGATGGACGACCCGATTCCCGCTGAGGAAAAGTCAAAGTGGTTCAGAGAGCTGCTCGACGTTCAGGAGGAAATCGCCTCACGCCGCTGCGCCTCAATGGTCGGAACTACTCAGAGAGTTCTTATGGAGAGCGAAAAAGGTAAGGATAACATAATAAACGCCAGAACCTCGGGTAATATTATAGTAGAAACCAAGGCTCCCGCGGAGCTTATCGGAACATTTCAGGATGTAAAGGTAACCAGCGCGGGCAACTGGATATTAAAAGGAGAATTAATCAATGGATAAAATGATAGAAAACGCAAGAGAAATCGGCAGACTTCTTCAGCAGAGCGAGCCTTATGTAAAGCTTAAGGAAGCGGAGGCTCTCGCCGATAAGGACGAGAAGCTCCAGAACGATATCAAGGAATTTAACTTAAAGCGTCTCGCTATTAATGTTGAAACACAGAAGGTTGACAAGGACGGCGGAAAAATTGCCGATCTCAACCGTGAAATGCAGGCTGTTTACGCTGAGATTATGTCCAATCAGCATATGAAGGACTACAACGAGTCAAAGCAGGAGTTTGACAATACAGTCAGACGAATAGTCACTATTATCGAGAACTGCGCTCAGGGTGAGGATCCGGAGACTACCGATTTTGATCCGTCCTGCACAGGCAGCTGTTCAACCTGCGGCGGTTGCGGCTAATACTGAGAAACTATAAAGAAAGGAAGTGAGCTTATGGGATTGTCTCCTATGATGCAGCAATATCTGAAAATCAAAGAAGAAAATAACGATTCTATCCTGTTTTTCCGTCTCGGAGATTTTTATGAGATGTTTTTTGACGATGCGAAGCTCGCTTCAAAGGAGCTTGAGTTGACCCTTACGGGCAGGGATTGCGGACTCGAGGAACGCGCTCCGATGTGCGGAGTTCCCTTCCACAGCTGTGAGAGCTATATCGCGAGACTTGTTCAAAAGGGCTACAAGGTCGCTATCTGCGAGCAGATGGAGGATCCGTCTCAGGCTAAAAATATCGTTAAGCGCGATATCGTCCGAGTCGTAACTCCCGGTACGGTGATCGAGAGCAGTATGCTCGACGAAAGCTGTAACAACTACATCTGCTGCGCTTATTCCGAGGGTAAGAATGTCGCGATGTGCTTCTGCGATATTTCCACAGGAGAATTATACGTTACGGATTTCAAGGGTAAGGATATCTTTGAAAGAATAAAAAGTCAGCTTTCGCGCTACAATCCCCGGGAAATACTCATCGGCGGAGATATCGTCAAGCTTACCGAGCTCGCTTCATTCATAAAAGATAAGCTTTCTACCTCAGTGGAGATGCTTCCCGACGAAAGCTTCACCTACATAACCTGTCAGGATGTCGTGAAGAACCAATTCAAAACTGATTACAGCGTAATCGAGGACAAGCAGCTTATCGTGTCAGCTCTCGGAGCGCTTATTAATTATCTTAAACGCACTCAGATAACCGGACTTGAGAGAATCAACCACATAGACGTGTTTACCGAGAACCAGTTTATGAAGCTCGACTTCAACACTCAGCGTAACTTAGAGCTCACTCAGACAATGCTCAACAAGGAAAAACGCGGCTCGCTTTTATGGGTACTCGACAAGACAAAGACTTCAATGGGTAAGCGACTGCTCAGAAGCTGGGTTGAAAAGCCGCTGATGAACGTAACCGCGATTATCAACCGTCAGAGCGCCGTCGAGGAGCTTGTCAACGACACTGTTCTAAGGCTCGACCTTACAGCCGCTCTTACGGGTATACTCGACATAGAGCGTATTATGACAAAGATTGTCTACGGTTCCGCTAACGCCAGAGAACTGCGCTCCTTATGCTCTGCGATTGAAAAACTCCCTCAGATCAAAGGCTTCATAAGCGAATGTAAATCCACTCTGCTCAAAAAGCTTTACAAGGATTTGGATCCGCTTGAGGATATTTATAAGCTTATCGACGACGCGATTGTCGAGGAACCGCCGTTCTCCGTAAAAGAGGGCGGAATGATAAAGCGCGGCTATAACGAGGAGCTTGACCTCGTCAGCTCCGATATGAACGATTCCACAGGACTCCTTTCCAAGATTGAGGAGGAGGAGCGCAAGGCGACGGGAATCCCGAAGCTCAGAATAGGCTACAACCGTGTTTTCGGTTATTATATTGAGGTAACAAATTCCTATAAGGATATGGTACCCGAAACATACATCCGTAAGCAGACTCTCACTAACTGCGAGCGTTACATAACTCAGGAGCTTAAGGCGATCGAGGGAAGGATCCTCGGCGCGAAGGATAAGGCTATCGCGCTTGAGTACAGCATTTTTGATTCAATCAGAAAGCAAACCGCATCTCAGCTCGAACGTATTCAAAAGACCGCTAAGGCGATATCAAATATCGACGTTCTCTGTTCACTGGCAAATGTCGCGTCCGATAACCGATATATCCGTCCCGACGTCAATCTCGGCGATAGTATTATACTCAAGGACAGCCGTCATCCCGTTGTCGAAATGCTCTTGAAGGGCGCGCCCTTTGTGCCGAACGACGTATACCTCAACTGCGGCGCAAACAGAGTCGCTATTATCACGGGTCCGAATATGGCGGGTAAGTCAACATATATGCGACAGGTCGCGCTTATCGTGCTTATGGCTCAGATAGGCAGCTTTGTACCGGCTTCATCCGCTGAAATCGGAATCGTAGACAGCATTTTCACGCGAGTAGGCGCTTCCGACGATTTAGCCTCGGGTCAGTCCACCTTTATGGTAGAGATGAGCGAGGTCGCGAATATCGTTACAAACGCGACTAAAAAGTCACTTTTGATCCTTGACGAGATAGGCAGAGGCACCTCCACCTTTGACGGTATGAGCATAGCCAGAGCCGTGCTTGAATACACGGCTGATAAAAAGCGTCTCGGAGCCAAGACGCTCTTTGCGACTCATTATCACGAGCTCACTGTTATGGAGGACATAATCGAAGGAGTCAACAACTACAATATCGCCGTCAAAAAGCACGGCGACGATATAACCTTCCTAAGACGCATTGTACCGGGAGGAGCCGACGACAGCTACGGCATAGAAGTAGCAAAGCTCGCAGGAATCCCGGATAATATAATCGACAGGGCAAAGGAGATTTTAGCCGATTTGGAAAGCGGAAAAAGCTCCGATATA
>CACYDB010000030.1 GCA_902773035.1 uncultured Ruminococcus sp.
CGGCGGTACTATCAACATTACCTCGGCTATGGGCGGCACAAATGTTGCCGACGTCATAACGGGGGAGAATATGAACTACGCCGAGGGTGATTCGCTCTCCGACAGCGGTCACGTTGTACTGACGGAAAATCCCGTTGAGTTCAGGCTCTGGGTCAACGGCAAGCGTCTGACAAGTGAAAGCAACTCCGTCAGCTGCGGCGGAGGTACGGCGGTTTATGACCCGCGCGAAAAGACTCTGACTCTCAATAACGCGGAGATCAGTACTCCGTATGAAATTGACGAATACAACAAGGCGATGATTTACAGCGAGATCAAGGGGCTGGAAATCGCGCTCAACGGCGTGTCAAACATCAGCGGCGACGTTAAGTACGGCGTTTACTCGGCGGCAGGCTGCGATCTGAGTATCATCGGCAGCGGCTCGCTGGCGGTCAGCGGAGTAGGAACAGGCGTTCAGATAGGCGAGGCTGAGACTAGCGGCGGCCGTCTGTATGTAAGCGACGCGGAGCTTGCGGTTACGGCTAAATCGGGCGCTGCTTTGTGGGTCAACAAGGACATTGAAATCACCAAAAGCAAGGTTTCGGCTGAGACAGATAGCCCCTACTTCAACGCGGTCGTGTCGTGCAGCGACGGCACGGTCAAAATCACCGACAGTACGCTTATCGCGTCCGCAAAGAGAGCCGCGGTTCACTTCGGCAACGGAGAGTACGACAGCTCGGAGCATAAGTTTGTTATGAATTCGGGCACGCTCAGGCTTGAATCACGCTCCGATTACGGCATTTACATCGGCGGCTGCAGGGACGATATAAATAACGAGACCGCGTACAACGGCTCGGTTTATCTGAACGGCTTTGTAAGCATTAACTCTATCCTAGGCGGCACGAATCTGCCTGCCGAAAATATCAGCCACGGCGGCGGTATGGTATTTACAGAGGGCGCGAGCCTTAACGACAGCGGCAGGATCGTGCTCAAGCCCGAGACTATGATCTCTCCCGTATTGGTCGAGCAGAAGAATCCGACCTGCGAGGAGGACGGAGTCCAGGAGCATTACGCCGACGGCAAGCTTAAATTCAGAGATAAAGAGGGTAAATTCCCCGTTATCAGCGACGCGCTGATTATCCCCGCGACAAGTCACAGATGGGGCAAGCCGTCTTATGAGTGGAACGACGACGGCACCGTTACGGGTATGGCTGTCTGTGAGAACGACAAGAATCACGTTATGATCGAAACGGCTGAATATTCGACCGTTATTATCGACGAGCCGACCTGTGAGAAGGACGGCGTTAAGGTTGACACCGCGATTTTTGAGGGCGATATGTTTGACAAGACCGTCCGCAGATACCACGGCATTACAAAGACAGGTCATAAGTGGGGCGTGCCTGTTTACGAATGGGCGCCCGATAATCAGTATTGTATCGCGAGAGCGTACTGTGAGAACGACGGCGAGCATGTGCTCGAGGAGGTTTGCACGGATATACCCGTTGAAAGCACGATCGTAAACGACGGCGACGTTAGGGATTTATATACGGCTAAGTTCAAAAACGAGCTGTTCGGAACGGCGTTTAATGAGGTTATAACTCCCAAGGCTACAGAGCCCATAACATATGAGCCTCAGCCTACCGAGTATGTTGAGCCGACGACAGCTCCGATCGCGACTGAGCCCGCGGCGACTCAGCCTACCGCTCCAAAGCCTCAGACGACTGTCAAGAAGAAGGCGAATACGATCACCGTCAAGACCAAGGTCGTAAAGGCTAAGTCGGGCAAAAAGACGGTTATCAAAAAGACTAAGGCGTTTAAGATAAGCAAGGCTGTCGGAAAGGTAAGCTTCATAAAGACCTCGGGCAATAAGCTGATCAAAATCACCAAGGCAGGTAAAATCACCGTCAAGAAGGGCTTGAAGAAGGGCAAGACCTATAAGCTCAGGGTGAAGATCACCGCGAAGGGTAACAGTAAGTATAACAAGAAAACGGTTGCGAAAACCGTTAGAATAAAGATAACGTAGATAATGGGGCTTAGTGCGACAGCCTCTTTTTATGCAAACTATATCTTAAATAGTGCAAGTTATTTAAAAGCTATTGCCTGTGTTGTTTATTTGTTCTATGCTCGACCATAAGTAAAGAGTTGGAAATCACCACGATTTTCCAACTCTTTTCCTTTTCGCTGCAATCGGGTTGGGAAAGAAAAGCTCAACTTTACCAGAAAACTTAGTTTTTTTACCAGATAGATGTTTTTAAATTAATATAGTGCTATGTTTTAAAAATGGATAAGTATAGCATTATTGATTTAGAAAGATTGTCCGTATATAATAGAACTATCAATAAGCGGGCTATTATGAACACCTTTACTTTTATCCCTTTTTGTGCTATAAAGTTAATGTACATTAACTGTTAAGGAGGAGATAATTATGCTAAATATTGCTGTATGTGATGATGAGCGTTTATATA
>CACYDB010000031.1 GCA_902773035.1 uncultured Ruminococcus sp.
TAATTATTATGGCGGATGCCGACGTAGACGGACAGCATATCAGAACACTTTTGTTAACCTTCTTCTTCCGCTTTATGCGTCCTCTGATTGAGGAAGGTCACGTGTTTATCGCGCAGCCGCCTCTTTACAGAATCTCAAAGGGTAAGGAGCACCGCTACGCTTACTCGGATATTGAGCGCGACAGGATTCTGAACTCGATCGAGGGTAAGACGGAAATTCAGAGATATAAAGGTCTCGGTGAGATGGACTCAGAGCAGCTCTGGGAAACTACAATGAATCCCGAGTCAAGACTTATGCTGAAGGTAAGGCTCGACGACGCCGAGGCTGCTGACGAAACCTTCTCGATACTTATGGGCGACAAGGTTGAGCCGAGAAGAGAATTTATTGAAACCAACGCCAAGTTTGTACAAAATCTGGACGTATAAGAGGTAAGCTATGCACTCAAAATCATATTTAACAGTCCGCTACGCCGAGACGGATAAGATGGGAATAGTACATCACTCAAATTATCCTGTCTGGTACGAGGTTGGACGCACGGATTATATAAAACTGTTCGGTATCTCAACAAGCGAGATCGAGGAAGCGGGAATTATGATGCCGCTTGTAAACCTCAGCTGTCATTACGACAAGCCGGCTTTCTATGAGGATAAGATAATTGTGCGTACCTGGGCGATGTCAATTAAGCCCGCTCACATTGAGTTTACGTACACTGTCAAGAAAATCAACGACGACGGTACTCAGACTGAGCTCGGCTACGGTACGACCGAGCACGGCTTTATCGACAGCAAGACCTTCCGTCCGTGCAGTCTGAAAAAGCGTATGCCCGATCTGTATGAAAAGATTAAAGCAACATTGTAATTATAGAATAACAGAAGGTAATGAAGCAGGAATAACAGAGGTGTAATATGGATAATCAGAATGAAGAAAAGGTATTGACAGGTAAAATTATCGACGTTGACGTTGAAAAAGAGATGAAGCAGAGCTTCCTCGACTACTCGATGTCGGTAATCGTGAGCCGCGCCCTGCCTGACGTGCGCGACGGCCTGAAGCCTGTTCACAGAAGAATACTTTATACAATGTACGACCATAACCTTGAGCCTAACAAGCCCTATCATAAGTGCGCCGATACAGTCGGTAACGTGCTGGGCTCGTATCATCCCCACGGCGACGCGTCTGTTTATGACGCGCTGGTAAGACTGGCTCAGGATTTCTCTATGAGATATATGCTCGTTGACGGTCACGGAAACTTCGGCTCGATCGACGGAGATCCTCCCGCAGCCTACAGATATACCGAGGCGAGAATGAGCAAGATCTCGATGGAGATGCTCACCGATATTGAGAAGAAGGTCGTTGACTTCGTACCTAACTATGATGACAGACTGGAGGAGCCTACTGTTCTGCCCAGCCGCTTCCCGAACCTTCTCGTTAACGGCTCGAGCGGTATCGCCGTCGGTATGGCGACGAATATTCCGCCGCATAATATGGGCGAGGTTATCGACGCTATTGAGCTTCTGATTGAGAATCCCGACGCGGAGATCGCGGATATTATGGAGTGTATCCCGGGTCCCGACTTCCCGACGGGCGGTATCATTATGGGCAGGAGCGGTATCCGCGCCGCTTACTCGACAGGTCGCGGAAAAATCGTTGTACGCGCTAAGACGGAAATCGTCGAGGCTAAGAACAACCGCTTTAAAATCATTGTCAGCGAGCTTCCCTACGGTGTTAACAAGGCGAGACTGATCGAGCATATCGCCGAATTGGTTAAGGATAAGAAGCTTGAGGGCATTACGAATATTGAGGATCACTCCGACAGAAACGGTATGCACATTGAGATCGACGTTCGCAGGGACGCTTCTCCGCAGATAGTTCTGAATCAGCTGTTCTCATATACTCAGCTCCAGACGACCTTCGGAGCTATACTGCTCGCGATCGTCGGCGGTGAGCCGAAGATCCTGACGCTCAAGGAGTGCCTCGAGCATTATATTGATTTCCAGGTTGAAATCGTTACAAGAAGAACTCAGTTTGATCTTAAAAAAGCGCAGGAGCGCTGTCATATACTCGAAGGTCTGAAAATCGCGATCGACAATATCGACGAGGTTATCAGGATCATCAGAAATTCAAAGGATACGGCAACCGCTAAGGTCAACCTTATGAACCGCTTTGAGCTCGACGAGGTTCAGGCTCAGGCTATCGTTCAGATGCGTCTCGGTCAGCTCACCAATATGGAGAGAGGTAAGATCGAGGACGAGATCGCGGCTCTGCTCGCAAAAATCAAGGAATACACAGAGCTTCTCGGAAGCCACCACCTCCTGCTTGAAAAGGTTAAGGAGGAGGCTATCGCGCTTCGCAACAAGTACGCCGATCCGAGAAGAACCGAAATTTGTCACATCAGCGGCGAGGTTGATATCGAGGACCTCATTCCCGAGGAGGATTGCGTTGTTACTATGACGAGATACGGCTATATCAAGCGTATCGAGGAGAGCGAGTATACGATTCAGCACCGCGGAGGAAGAGGCGTTAAGGGTATGTCTACCCGCGAGGAAGACGTCGCGACTGAGATGTTCATCTGCAATACGCATAATTATATTCTGTTCTTTACCGACAAGGGCAGGGTTTACCGCGTCAAGTGCTATAGTATTCCCGAGGGCACAAGACAGAGTAAGGGTATAAATATCGCGAATATTCTGCCGATCGCCACCGATGAAAACGTTACCTCTATGATTCCCGTCAAGGAGTTTGAGGAGGACAAGTATCTCATTATGGTAACGAGAAACGGCATTATCAAGCGTATCGCGCTCAACGCCTATAATACGGCGAGAAAGGGCGGACTTATCGCGCTTGAGCTCAACGAGGGCGATCAGCTCGCGTGGGTAAGAATGACCAACGGCAACAATGAGATCATCGTGGCTACTCACAATGGTATGTCTATCAGATTTAAGGAGACCGACGTCAGAGCTATGGGTCGTCAGGCGCGCGGCGTTAAGGCGATGTCGCTCAAGGAGGGCGATTCGATCGTCGGAATGAGCGTTATTGACGAGGAAGGACTTATTCTCACCGTTTCCGAGACAGGCTACGGCAGACTTTCCACGCCCGATAACTATCGCGTTCAGTCCAGAGGCGGTAAGGGTCTGACTAACTATCATACGGAAAAATACGGCAAGGTCGCGGGTATCAGCGTGATCAAGCCCGACGAGGATATTATCCTTATCAGCGAGGAAGGCGTTATCATCAGAATCAACGCGGCGAGCGTCAGAATCTGCGCGAGACCGTCAAAGGGTGTTACGCTGATGAGGATCAACGAGGGCAACAGAGTAGTAAGCTTTACTCATCTGCCGCATGATAACGACGAGGAAACCGAGGCTCCCGTGGATAACAGCGAGCCTGAGGCAGAAGAAGAAATAATTGAAGAATAATTGAGTAGGGACAGGTGCGTACGCCTGTCCCTAAAAAATACAGGTGAGAATTTTGGAAAGCGTTATTTTAGCTTCGGCTTCTCCGCGCAGGAGAGAGCTGCTGAAAATGATATTTGATAATTTTGAGGTTATTCCCGCGGACGTTGACGAGAGTATCGGAGAGGATGTTCCCGTCGGGCTCAGGGCTGAGAAAATAGCCTGCCGCAAGGCTGAGTTCATCGCGGAAAAAAATAAAAAATCGCTCGTCATCGGCTGCGATACAGCGGTGATCGTTGATGATATTATGCTCGGCAAGCCTGAAAACAGGGCTGACGCGGAGAAGATGCTCCGTATGCTCTCAGGCAGAAAGCATAAGGTTATTACGGGCTGTTGTCTTTGTCTGAACGGCAGGGAGGAGAACTTCTCGGAGGTTACGGAGGTTGAGTTTTTTCCGCTCGACGAGGAGGAGCTTTTGAGGTATCTCGATACGAACGACTGGGCTGATAAGGCGGGAGCCTACGGTATTCAGAATATGGCTGGGCTGTTCGTCAGAGGAATCGAGGGCGATTACAACAACGTTGTAGGACTGCCGACGGCTCGGCTCAACAGGGAAATCAGAAAGTTTACCGAGGGTAAGGTATGAAAAGACTGATTTGCGTTCTGCTGTGCGCGGCGGTTATAATCAGCCTTTGCTCCTGCGGAGAAAAGGCTAAAGCTCCGTCAGGCGCTACCGAGGACGAGGCGAATTATCCTTCTCCCGACAAGGAAAATTTTGTTGAAAGTAAGACGGAGACAGGACTGCTCTATAATATGACGCTCGACAAGTATACCGCGGAGTTTAACAAGATGTACTTATGTCTCGGCGGCAGGGAGAGCGAGTTTCCGTATAAAAAGTGGAAGCTGCTCAAGAAAGAAACTCAGAATAACGGAATGACGTACGGTTATTACGCGCTGGACAGCGGAAATATCACGCTCACGGCGACGGTTGATAATGAGAGCTTGTATATCGTCAACCTCGGGTGCGGAACTACCGCGGATAAGTTTAACCGAAGCAAGAATTTTCAGCAGAAGGTTATGACGGTCTGCGGAACAGTTGCGGCTGTCGCAGGAGGTTACAAGGCTGACGACGTGAA
>CACYDB010000032.1 GCA_902773035.1 uncultured Ruminococcus sp.
AAGATGAGCTTTTCCTCCCGCAGCAGACCTTGATAGAAAGCGTCGGTTCGGGGGATATCGTCAACTCGACAGAGGTACACTGAGTTTGACGAGGACATTAAAAAAGATCGTCCTCGTCCGCGGTTTCAGCTTCGACGTCGAAGTGAACCTCGTTTTTGTTCTTATCCTTTTTGAACAGAGAAGTAACCTTGTCCACAAGCTCGGGAACCATACCGACAACTCTGTCCGCGGCGCCGTCGTATTTCTCGAGAGAAATAAGCTTTACGTCGCCCTTGTAAACCGTGAGAAAGGCTACGGGCTGGATCGTAACTCCCGCTCCGCTTCCTCCTCCGAAGCAGTCCTTGCTCTCCTTTTTTGTCGGGAAATCGGAGCCGCCTGAGGCAAATCCGTATGTGACCTTGGATACGGGAATGATGATCGTGCCCTCGGGCGAGGTTATGGGATCGCCGATGATTGTGTTGACGTCCACCATTTCCTTGATTTTGTCCATTGTGGTATCCATAAGTCCGTTAATTGGATGATCACTCATAGTAATTCTCCTTATCTATTTGAAAGATTATTTTGCTTTTTTCTTCTGCTTTTTAGGCTTAGCCTTGATATAAAGCATAAGCGCCGCAAACGCCTTTGACAGTACGGTCGTGAGGATAAAGATTATTCTTATTCTCGCCGTGACCTTCATATAGGCGCGGTTCACATCGTCGGCGCTGAAATCGGGATTGACGTTTACGTCGTAGTTCTCGACCGTGACGAGCTCCGTTATGACTCTCAGCGCGGGGAAAAATACCGCGCACACTTCGCCGTACTTAACGGCGGCGTCGGCGGAGTCCTCGCCCGCGATTCTTAAATCGGCGGTGAGCTCGGAAACATAGATATGTCTGAACAGACCTTTTAGAATACCGACCGCGATTTTTGCAACACGCTTGACGATATTCAGTATGCCCGAGATTCCCTTTTGCTTGACGTAAGCCTTTATATCAAAGGATTTTTCTTTTTTCTTGGGTTTTTCCTGTTTTTTCTTAGGTTTTGGTTTTTTATCGGGCTTTTTCTTTTTCTTCTTTTTCTTAGGCTTAGGCGGAATTATCTGAAATTTCAGAAAAGCGACCTTAACTACAAGGTTCGGATCCTCGTCATAGACAAAGAATACTCTGACGTTGAACAGCGTCAGCAGAAAGAGAAAGAGTAAAATGCCGAGAATGATATATAACGCGAGCATTAGTCACTTGTCGCCTTTTCGATTACTTCCTCGACGGTCATTTGCATATCGTCTTCATCCTCGCTCTCGGGCTTTTTGTCATCCTCGGGAAGCGGCGGAAGCTCCTCGATCGAGGAGATATTGAAGCAGCGCAGGAAGTTTTCCGTTGTGCCGTAGATTAGCGGTCTGCCCGGGAGCTCGAGCCTGCCCTTTTCCTCGATCAAGTCCTTGGAGGTCAGCGAGCCGATTACGCCTGAGCAGTCAACGCCTCTGATTTGCTCTACAAACGACTTTGTTACGGGCTGGTTGTAGGCGATTACCGCGAGCACCTCAAGCGCCGCCTGAGATAGCGGAGTGTTGCGCCTTAAATCCATAACCTTGCGGATCTGAGGGGCGTATTCCTTGACGGTGACCATCTGGTAGCTTTCGCCGAGCTTTATAATAGTAATTCCCCTGCCTGAGTTCTGATATTCATTTTTAAGCTGTTCGAGGTGTTCCTTAGCCTCAGACTCGAAAATCTCGAGCGCTACGGCTATACGTGACGGCTCAACAGATGAACCGTTGGCGAAAAGGATCGCCTCGATAGCGGGATTTATTTTTTCTGCGTTCATTTTCTGTCCTCCAGCATATAGACCTGAGCGTCGTCGCCGTCGCCGTCAATACGTACGCGCTTGCCCTTGACGAGCTCGAGCACCGCGAGGAAGGTCGCGACAAGCTCGGAGCGTTCATTGGCGGCGGTGAAAAGCTCGTGATAACGGACTCTTTTGCCGCGCCAGAGCTTACGCATTACCGAGATGATACGCGCGTTTACGGAGACGATCTTACGCTCGATTATTCCCGAGAATGCCGACTCGGGAGGCGGCAGCTTACGCTTGCCCCTGCCTACCGCGTCGATATAGCCTCTGACGATATCAGCGGGGTCGTGCTTACGGTTGTAGGTAAGGTCGAACTTGACGGGAGAAGCGTCCTTGTAGAAGGTGTCGAAGTCGTAGATTTTGCTCATTTTTTCGGCAATCTGCTTGGTGAGCTGATACTCGATAAGCTGACCCGAGAGCTCCTTTTTGAGCTCCTCAGCCTCGTCCTCGTACTTCGGAAGAAGCATAGCGGATTTGATGTAAACAAGACGGGACGCCATCGCGAGAAACTCTGAGGCGATGTCCATCTGATTCTCGCGCATACGCTCAATCTGCTCCATATACTGCTCGAGCAGCTCGGAAATCTGAATGTCGTAGATGTTTATTTTATTTTTGGAAATAAGGTTCAGCAGCAAGTCAAGCGGACCCTCGTAGACGTCCAGCTTGTAGCTGAGCTGAGGTATTGCTTCCATATTTATAATTCCTTTTTAGAAGAATGAGAACGGCAAAGCCGTGAGCCAGCCGATAAACTGCGCCATAAGACTGCTAAGATAGCCGATCGGCAGTATATCAAACCAGACCAGAATGAGAATACCCAAAAAGAAGACATTCTCATATTTATAGAAAGTGTATACCCACTTGTCAGGCAGGAACATAAAGAGGATTTTTGAGCCGTCAAGCGGAGGGATCGGCAGAAGATTGAATACCGCGAGGGCGATATTGAGCTGAATATAATAGACGAAGAAGGTCATTACGTACAGACCGAAATCGGAATAACAAAAATTCGCCGCGAAGGTGAGAAGGGCGTTGAATATAAGTCCTCCGACAATCGCCGCAATCAAGTTGGCGACGGGACCCGCTAAGGCGGTTATTCCCATACCGACCTTCGGATTCTTGAAGTTGCGGTCGTTGACCGGAACGGGCTTTGCCCATCCGAAGCCGATCAAAATGATCATCAGCGCGCCTATGGGATCAATGTGCTCCAGCGGATTGAGAGTCAGTCTTTTTCTGTCCTTGACCGACGTATCGCCGAGCTTATAGGCGGTGAAGGCGTGAGCCCATTCGTGAAAGGGCATTACCAAGAATATAACGACCAGTACGGCGAATATATCCGCCAACGCCGTAGCAAAATCGAGTTTTCCCGTAAGTAAGGAAACGAGCATAGCGCTACTCCCCTATTCTAAAATATAGTTATAAATATTATACAACAGAGAAGATAAAAAAACAAGGATTTTTTAAACTTCGAGGTTTTTTTCAAAAAAGGGTTGCATTTTTTTAAAATATCATTTATAATACAGTAGTTAGTTATGTGAATTATTATAAAAATGTATTCTATAAGGAGGTGCAGACACATGGCAAAGTGTGATTTCTGCGGCAAGGGTGTAACTTTCGGAATCAAGGTTTCTCACTCACACAGACGTTCAAACAGAACATGGAAGCCCAATGTACAGAGAGTCAAGGCTATTGTTGACGGTTCTCCGAAGCACGTTTACGCTTGCACAAGATGCTTACGCTCCGGTAAGGTTGAGCGCGCGGTTTAATTGAATTGAAAAAACTATCCCCCGATTATTCGGGGGACTTTTTCATTTATACACGATATATAATAAATTACGGGCACGCTCAGGCGTGCCCGCAGTAGTTTATTTTTTAGTCGCTTTGAAGTCAAAGTCATTATCCTTGGCGTATTTATGAGCCGCGGAGTTCTTTTTGCCTCTGATTACGAGGTCAAAGTTTTTGTCAAAATCGCCGCTGTAGTAGTTAATGTAACCGAGCGCGTGTTTGCCGATTTTCTTAACGCTTGAGGGAATCGTGATCTTCTTGAGCGCGGGACACTCCGCAAAGTCCTGAGAGTAAATCTTCTTTACATTCGTAGAAATCGTTACCTTGCTGAGCTTGGGACAGTTGTAGAACATATTGTACTGACCGCTCTTTGTCACGGGATAAACAACCTCTTTGAGAGATTTGCAATCACTGAATAAATTGTTCTCCGTGACAAGAGATTTACTGCCCTTAAAATCAACGGATTTGAGATTGTCGCAACCATTGAACGCGTTGTATCCTACCTTTGTTACCGACGTGGGAAGCTTGACGCTCTTGAGGTTATCGCAGTTATTGAACGCGTAATAGCCGATAGTTTTTAATGTCTTTGGGAATGTAACGGTCTTAATACCTGATTCAATAAACGCGTCGTGCTCAATTGTCTTGAGTCCCTTATTGAGCTTGAGCGTACTCAGCTTCTGGTTGTAGCTAAAGGCGTAATCCTTTATTGTTGTTACCGACTTGGGAACGGTATAGTTCTTGGCCGCTTTTGCTATCGGGTATGTGAGGAGCTTGGTTTTCTTCTTGTTGAAAAGTACGCCCTTCGCGGAAGAATATACCTTGTTCTTCTTGTCTACTGTAATGCTTTTAAGCTTTTTACAGGAATTAACAGCGGCTTTGCCAAGCTTTTTGAGGTATCTGCTGACGCTGAGCTTTTTAAGTCCTGAGTTGTAGAAGGCTTCCTTCTCAATTTCACCGACATTCTTTGAGATGTTGATTTCTTCGAGAGCCACGGTGTCATAGAAGCATTCCTGCGGAATCTGCTTGATCTCTGAGCTGAGCTTTGCGGAAGCGAGGGATTTACAGCTCTTGAACGCTCTTTTGCCGAGAGTTCTGACAGTGTCGGGCATACTGATTTCGTGGAGAAGCTCACATTCACGGAAGGAAGCGTATCCGATTGACTTTACCTTATCGGGAATGTTGACCTTTGAGAGCATCTTACAGCCGTCGAAGAGATAGTCCTCGATCTCGGACAAGCCTGACGGGAGAGTTACGTTTGCGAGCGATTCGCAATACTGGAAAACATTTTCTCTGATAGAAGTAACTGACTCAGGGATTGTAACAGATTTCAGACCCTTACAATTGTAAAACGCGTATGAACCGATTGAGGTTACGCTAGTTGGAATAACAACATTCTCAATATCTTGGTTATATGCGAATGCCTCGCTGTAAATCGCCGTAACGGTGTAGCCGTCTATACGGGCAGGTATTGAGACGCTCTTGCTGTTGCCGTCATAATAGGAAACAGCGGCTGTGTTGTTACTCAGGATCGCGTATCCAAAATCTGTTTTCTGTTCATCAGCGGAAGCGCTGATATTGATTGTTGCCGCGGCGCTGAATACTACCACAGCGGAAAGTAAAAGAGATATAAACTTTTTCATTTTTAAAATCCTCCTGTTTTATATAATTTATATCTTTCACTATAGTAGTGTC
>CACYDB010000033.1 GCA_902773035.1 uncultured Ruminococcus sp.
AGAATGTTAAGACCCTCACGGTAGTTAGCTCTGATAGGCATCTCGATGGTGGAACCTGATGTATTTGCGATAAGTCCGCGCATACCTGCGAGCTGTCTGATCTGGTTGATAGAACCACGGGCACCCGAATCAGCCATCATATTGATAGGGTTGTACGGGTCAAGGTTTGCCTGAAGTGCGGCAGTTACCTCGTCGGTAGCCTTATTCCAGATATTGATGAACTGCTTGGATTTTTCTTCTCTGGAGATATAACCTCTCTTATACTGCTTATCTATCTCGTCGACCTGTGCATCTGCTTTTGCGAGGATATCCTTCTTTGCAGGCGGGATCTCCGCATCGCAGACTGCGACTGTGATAGCGGCTCTGGTAGAGAACTTATAGCCAAGAGCCTTTATTTTATCGAGCACCTCTGATGTAGCGGTGGTGCCGTGCTTATGGATACACTTATCAATAAGATCCTTGAGCTGCTTTTTCTTTACGAGGAAGTCGATCTCAAGGTCGAACTGTCTGTCGGAGCTTGTTCTGTCGACATAGCCAAGATCCTGCGGGATGACCTCGTTGAAGATAAGTCTGCCCACGGTAGCGTCGATGATCTTTGATACCTGCTTATCGCCTATCTGCTTTGAGATCCTTACCTTTATCTTTGACTGAAGCGAAACTACCTTCTGGTCATAAGCCATAAGAGCCTCGTTTACATCTCTGAATATCTTGCCCTCGCCAGGCTCGCCGTCCTTTGCGAGCGTGAGGTAGTAGGAACCAAGCAGCATATCCTGTGAAGGAACGGCAACAGGGCTTCCGTCTGACGGCTTGAGCAGGTTATTTGCAGCGAGCATAAGGAATCTCGCCTCTGCCTGCGCCTCTACGGAGATAGGCAGGTGAACAGCCATCTGGTCGCCGTCGAAGTCGGCATTGAAGGCGGTACATACCAGTGGGTGCAGCTTGATAGCTCTGCCCTCTACAAGTACAGGTTCAAACGCCTGGATACCGAGTCTGTGCAGTGTCGGCGCACGGTTGAGCATTACGGGGTGTCCCTTGATGACGTTTTCAAGTGCGTCCCAGACCTCGGGCTTTGCTCTTTCGACCATTTTTCTTGCGCTCTTGATATTGATAGTCGGGTTTGTATCGACCAGTCTTTTCATAACGAATGGCTTGAAAAGCTCAAGTGCCATTTCCTTTGGCAGACCGCACTGATACATTTTAAGCTCAGGGCCTACGACGATAACCGAACGTCCCGAGTAGTCAACACGCTTACCGAGAAGGTTCTGACGGAATCGTCCCTGCTTACCCTTGAGCATATCGGAGAGCGATTTAAGCGCTCTGCCGTTCGGACCCGTAACGGGTCTGCCGCGTCTGCCGTTATCGATCAGCGCGTCAACAGCCTCCTGAAGCATACGCTTCTCGTTGCGGATGATGATGTCGGGCGCGTTGAGCTCAATGAGCTTGGCGAGACGGTTGTTCCTGTTTATAACACGACGGTAGAGGTCGTTCAAGTCGGAGGTCGCGAAGCGTCCGCCGTCGAGCTGTACCATCGGACGAATGTCGGGCGGGATTACGGGAACCTCAGTGAGAATCATCCACTCGGGACGGTTGCCTGAGGAACGGAAGCTCTCGATCACGTCGAGCTTCTTGATAAGTCTGCCCTGCTTCTGACCTGTGGCGGATTCAAGCTCCTCGCGTACAGCGGCAGCCTGCTCGTCAAGGTCGATCTGCTGTAAGAGCTCGAGAATAGTCTCGGCGCCCATACCCGCCTTGAAGTCATCCTCGTACTTCTCGCGCATATCCATATACTCGCTCTCGGTGAGGCACTGGAGCTTTTCAAGCTCGCGGCAGTCGCCGGGATCGGTTACGATGTAGCTCTGGAAGTAGAGAACTCTCTCGAGGTTTCTCGGGGAAATGTCGAGGATAAGCGCGATTCTTGAGGGAGTGCCCTTGAAGTACCAGATGTGCGATACGGGAGCCGCGAGGTGAATGTGACCCATTCTCTCACGTCTTACCTTCGCGCGCGTTACCTCAACGCCGCAGCGGTCGCAGACCTTGCCCTTATAGCGAATCTTCTTGTACTTTCCGCAGTGGCATTCCCAGTCCTTTGTAGGTCCGAAGATACGCTCGCAGAAAAGTCCGTCGCGTTCGGGCTTAAGAGTTCTGTAGTTAATGGTCTCGGGCTTTTTGACCTCGCCGTATGACCACGAAAGTATCTGTTCCGGAGAAGCTAAGTTAATTTTAATTGAATCAAAAACATTATTTTCCATAATACTTACCCCTCCTTATTAAAATTCCTCGCTGTCGAAGTCGAAGATGTCCTCATCGGGCTCATCGTCAACAAGCGACTGCTCGTCAAACATATTGTCCTCGTTATCGCTGTCCTCGTCGAGAGAGAAGCTCTCCAGCGAGGTAGAAGTCATAACGCTCTTCTCCTCAAACTCAGAGTTGTCAACCGGAAGGTCGTCATCCTCCTCAAAGTGCTGCTTGAGGTCGATTTCCTCACCCTCGTAGTCGAGTACGCGTACATCGAGCGAGAGCGACTGGAGCTCCTTGATAAGAACCTTGAACGACTCGGGGATTCCCGGAGCGGGGATATTCTGTCCCTTAACGATCGCCTCATAGGTCTTAACACGGCCGACAACGTCGTCGGACTTGACCGTAAGGATTTCCATAAGAGTATAAGCCGCGCCGTAAGCCTCGAGCGCCCAAACCTCCATCTCACCGAAACGCTGACCGCCGAACTGAGCCTTACCGCCCAGAGGCTGCTGAGTAACGAGAGAGTACGGGCCCGTTGAACGAGCGTGGATCTTGTCGTCAACGAGGTGATGCAGCTTGAGATAATACATATAACCGACTGTTACAGGGTTGTCGAAGTACTCGCC
>CACYDB010000034.1 GCA_902773035.1 uncultured Ruminococcus sp.
GGCTATGCGCGGAAAGCTCAGCAAGGACGGCGGAACTAACGCGGCTGAGGCGATTATGACCACCGATACCGTCAAAAAGGAAATGGCTATGACTATGACCCTCGGCGGCAAGACCGTCACGATCGGCGGCATAGCCAAGGGCAGCGGTATGATACATATCAATATGGGAACGATGCTCTCATTTGTCACTACCGACGCGGCGGTTTCAAGCGAAATGCTCGAGGAAGCTCTGCGCGAGGCGGTCGAGGACAGCTACAATATGGTCAGCGTGGACGGCGATACCTCCACAAACGATACGCTCGCCATTATGGCTTCGGGCAAGGCGGGCAATCCCGAAATCACCGAAAAGAATGAGGATTATAAAGTTTTTGTCGAAGGGCTCACCGAGGCGTTCAGAAAGCTCGCAAAGAAGCTCGCTTCCGACGGCGAGGGCGCTACAAAGCTGTTAGTCTGCAAGGTCAGCAGAGCTAAGTCCAAGCCCGACGCGGTCAAGGTCAGCAAGAGCATTATCTGCTCCAGCCTCCTGAAAGCCGCGATGTTCGGCGCCGACGCCAACTGGGGAAGGGTTCTCTGCGCGATCGGCTACAGCGGAGCCGACGTTGACGTTAAGAAGGTAGGCGTTAGCTTTAAGTCCGACAAGGGCGAGATCAGCGTCTGTGAAAACGGCGCGGGAATCCCGTTCAGCGAGGAAAAGGCAAAGGAGATCCTGCTCGAAAACGAAATTGAGATAATCGTGACTCTCGGAGACGGCGAAGCTTACGCGGAAGCCTAC
Source organism: uncultured Ruminococcus sp. (assembly GCA_902773035.1). Taxonomy (GTDB): domain Bacteria; phylum Bacillota; class Clostridia; order Oscillospirales; family Acutalibacteraceae; genus Ruminococcoides. The sequence continues at coordinate 773 of CACYDB010000034.1, forward strand.
GGTTGCGATCTGACATACGATTATGTTAAAATAAACGGAGATTATAGGACTTAGTGGCTAGTGGTTAGTGGTTAGTGGCTAGTGGATAGTTGTAAGTGATAAGTGATAAGCACACTGAGTTTGACGAGGAGATATAAAAAAATGGATAATAATAAGAGAGCTGAAATACTGATTCAGGCTATGCCGTATATTCAGGAGCATACCGGAAAAACGATCGTCGTCAAGTACGGCGGCAACGCTATGCTCAACGAGGAACTCAAAAACGCCGTTATGAGCGACATAGTGCTTATGCAGCTTGTCGGAATCAACGTCGTACTCGTTCACGGCGGAGGTCCCGAGATCAACTCAATGCTCAAAAAGACGGGTAAAAAATCCGAATTTAAGGACGGTCTCCGCGTCACTGACAAGGAGACGATCGACATAGTTCAGCAGGTTCTTGCGGGCAAGGTCAACAAAAGCCTCGTTCAGCACCTCACCCTCAGCGGCGGCAGAGCTATCGGACTTTGCGGCCTTGACGGCAAAATGCTTATGGCTGAAAAGCTTGACTCCGAGCACGACTTAGGCTTCGTCGGCGAAATCAGCAAGGTCAATCCGCTCATCATTATGGACAGCATAAAGAACGGCTATATCCCCGTAATTTCTACGATCGCGGGCGGTGAAAACGGCGAGGTTTACAACATCAACGCCGATTTAGCCGCGGCAAGAATCGCCGCCAAGCTCGGCGCGAAGAAGCTTATCCTGATGACCGATATCCGCGGACTTCTCCGCGACGTCAACGACGAGGATACGCTGATTTCAACAGTAAACGTCAGCGAGGTTCCCCTGCTCAAGAAAGACGGCATAATCAAGGGCGGTATGATCCCGAAAATCGACTGCTGTGTTGAGGCGGTCAGAAGCGGCGTAAAGCGCGCTCATATCCTCGACGGAAGGTTGAAGCACTCGATACTGCTCGAGCTCTTCTCCGACGAGGGAATCGGAACAATGCTCTACTGATCGGGAGATATAAAATGATAATAAGGTGTATGAAAATTGAGGACTACGACGAGATTTTTGATATGTGGCAGATCACCTCGCGGCGCGCGCTCGACAGCGCTGATTCACGGGAGAATATCAGCCGCTATCTCACGCGCAACCCCGGAATGAGTATGGTAGCCGTGGCGGACGGAAAAATCGTCGGCACGGTGCTCGCGGGACACGACGGCAGAGTCGGGTTTATTCATCATATGGCGGTTCACCCCGACTACAGAAGAAAGCATATCGGAAAAATGCTCGCAGGTGAAGCTATGAACAGAATCGCCGCCGACGGCATTGAAAAAATGCAGATTTACTGCTATATCGACAACGCGATGGGGCAGAGCTTCTGGAACAGTCTGGGCTTCAACAAAACCGACAATATACTATTTTACAAGGACTTGAAATAATGAATACAAAGGAACTTGACAACAATTACATAATGCATACCTACGGACGCTACGACGTCGCGCTCAAAAGCGGCAAGGGCTGTACCGCCTACGACGAGGACGGCAAGCGTTACCTCGACGTAAGCTCGGGTATCGGAGTAAATTCACTGGGCTACTGTGACGACGGCTGGGTAAAGGCGGTAAGCGCTCAGGCGGCTGAGATCCAGCATATGAGCAACTATTTCTACTGCGGTCAGGCGTCACGCCTCGCCGAAAAGCTCTGTACCCTCACGGGACTTTCCAAGGTATGCTTCTCAAACAGCGGAGCTGAGGCTAACGAGTGCGCCATTAAGGTCGCGCGTAAGTACAGCTTTGATAAATACGGCAAGGGCAGGGACGAGATCATCTCACTTCACGACTCCTTCCACGGCAGGACGGTGACAACTCTCTCGGCTACGGGTCAGGATGTTTTCCACAATTATTTCTTCCCGTTCACCGAGGGCTTTAAATACGCCGACGCCGATATTGAGAGCGTAAAATCCCTGATAAGCGATAAAACCTGCGCCGTGCTTATAGAGTGCGTTCAGGGCGAGGGCGGAGTGAATATTCTCGATAAGGACTTTGTTAAAGAGTTAAGACAGCTCTGCGACGAGAAGGATATTCTCCTGATTGCCGACGAGGTTCAGACAGGTATCGGCAGAACGGGCAAGCTCTACTGCTTTGAAAATTACGACATCACTCCCGACCTTGTGACCTCGGCAAAGGGTTTAGGCGGAGGACTTCCCATCGGCGTATGCCTGTGCAATAAGAAGCTTGAGGATGTTATGCAGCCCTCGACTCACGGCTCGACCTTCGCGGCGAATCCCGTCGTATGCGCAGGCGCGAACTATGTGCTCGACACAGTCGCGGATAGAGCCTTCCTCGATGAAGTCAACAAAAAGGGAGAGTATCTCAAAGAAAAGCTCCTGAAGCTCGACGGCGTAAAATCCGTGCGTAACCTCGGACTTATGGTCGGCATTGAGCTTGAGGACGGAGACGCTCACGAGGTAGCCCTCAGATGCGTTAAAAACGGACTTTTGATTATTACGGCGAAGTCACTTCTCAGAATGCTTCCGCCGCTCAATATAACCTACAGCGAGCTCGACGAGGCTGTAGAAATTTTAGCAAAAACACTTAAGGAGGAATAGAAAATGAAACACTTACTTAAACTCGAGGACTGGACAAGCGAGGAGATCATCGAGGCGTTAAACCTCGCCGACCAGCTTAAATATGAGCAGAAGCATGGTATCGAGCATAAGATCCTTGCAGGCAAGACGCTCGGAATGATTTTTGAAAAGGCGTCAACACGTACCCGCGTATCCTTTGAGGTCGGTATGACTCAGCTCGGCGGTTATCCGCTGTTCCTGTCATCCAATGACTTGCAGATAGGCAGGGGCGAGCCTGTTCAGGATACAGCCCGCGTACTCTCACGCTTCATAGACGGAATTATGATCCGTACCTTTGAGCAGAAGGAGGTCGAGGATCTGGCTGAGTACGGCTCGATCCCGATTATCAACGGCCTTACGGACTACTGTCATCCCTGTCAGGTTCTCGCGGACTTAATGACGATCCGTGAGGTCAAGGGTAAGCTCGAGGGACTCAAAATGTGCTTTATCGGCGACGGAAACAATATGATGAACTCCCTCATCGTAGGAGCTTTGAGGACGGGAATGAGCATTTCCGTAGCCTGCCCCGAGGGTTACGAGCCTCCCAAGCACATTATCGAGTTCGCCGAGAGCTTCGGCGATAAGTTCGAGATGGTACGCAAGCCTCTTGAAGCCGCGAAGAACGCAGACGTGGTTCTCACTGACGTATGGGCTTCAATGGGTCAGGAGGAAGAGCAGAAGATCCGCGCCGCAGCCTTTGAGGGCTATCAGGTCAACGACGAGCTTATGGCTGTCACAAACGAGGGCGCGATGGTGCTCCATTGTCTGCCTGCGCACAGGGGAGAGGAAATCACCGCCGAGGTATTTGAGGCTCACGCCGACGAGATATTCGAGGAAGCAGAGAACCGTCTCCACGCTCAGAAGGCTGTGCTCGTAAAGTGCTTTACCTCGTGATTTTTATCTCGGGAAAACAGGTTTAAAATAATACAAAATTTAATGTTCGACGGTATCAATGATGAATTGGTGCCGTCGTTTTTTTCGCGCAAATAGATATAAAAGGGAATCGCTCCTTGTGCACCTTGCATAAATATCGGCTTGTATTTTTGGTGAGTAATTCTTCCGGTTTTATGATAGAATATTTATAATAACACTTTAGGAGAGAAAAGCGTATGAAAAAGTTCATAGCAGTTTTTTTATCATTAATAATGGCGGCATCGGTGTTTACAGTCAGCGCCTCCGCAGAACTTGTTTATAATGATGAACCCGCGTCCCTCTCCATTAGCTCTTCCAACTCTCTGGACGATATGATCAACGAAGAGTATACACAGAGCGTCAGGGAATATTATTCCGGCTGTACGATCAGCTCGCTCGAAATGAGTGATAAACGAAACGTAAAGGTCGAGTATACCGTAAACAAAGCGGCTACGCTTATCGTCGCTTTCTATACAGACGACTGCTCCGAAATGGTTATGTATCGCACACGTGAGGTCACACCCTCGGACAGCTCAACCGTTTTCAGCGTTTCAGGGCTTCCCGACTACTATTACATAAAAGCTTGCCTTGTCAGTACTGAATCGGGCGTACCGCTTTGCAAGGCGTTTAATAACCCGAACTATACAAAGAGAATGCAGGATTTTCTCTCAAAATCCGTTGACGATTATGACAGCGAAAACGTTATGAATCTCGACGATAACGACACAACCAACTACGCTGTTTTCAAGGACGGAGTAAAAAAGGTTGAATCAGACGGCAAATCCGATATCCTTGATTCACAGACCGACGGTACCTATGCTTTCAGAAATCCCGATAAGCTTTATGATGTGACGACGGGCGATATTCTTGCGTATCACTGCGGCGAGGAGCTTATTATTATCAACGTTTCCGATATAGATGAAAACGACAGCTGCCTTATGATTACAGGTGAGCAGGCGGAAGGTGAAAAGGTGTTCGAGGCGGTACGCATTGACTGCGTCGCGACCGATGAAAACACAGAGTTTACATCCTACGGAACCGATACGAGCGGCAAAAAGCCTGCGGGTTCAGCTTCCTCAAAGAGCAAAACTCCGACGGGAATGGATTTCAATAAAGACGGCAAGGCGTTTTCAGGCAATATCGACATCGCCAAAATCTCAAACAAAACGGAATCAGACTACGCCACTACCAATGTCGAGGGAGGAATATCCTTTTCCGTTACGCCAAAGCTAAAATATTACCGCATAGAAGATTATAAATACCTTGAAGCCAAAATTGATTATACCGCGTCTCTTGACACCTCCATCTCGGCGAGTATGAAAGTAACAATACCCTTGTGCAAGGTCAAGTTCAGACCTGTAGTCGGAGTAAAAATGAGCTTTACTCCCTCGGTTGTGCTGAGCTGTACGGGAGAGCTTGACTACAGCGTATCTCTCAACGGTACGCTCGGCGTTCAGTCAGATACCGACAGCGGATGCCACAATATCTCGAGAGCTCCGAGCTTCAAGGCTGAGGTGAAAAGTGAGGTTAAGCTTTTTGCGGGTATTTCCCTGGAGCCCGAGATAGAGGTGCTCTGGGATGTTGTAGAGGCAGGTATGGACGCGACGATCGGCGCTGAGATCAATGCAAAGTATGATAAGATGCTTATGGATACAGACGCCGAGGAATTCCATGAATGTAAGAGATGTCTCGAGGGTAAAGCGGTAGATAAGCTTACGCTTAATTTTACCGTGGACTTTTTCAAAAAAACACGCAAGCTGATCAACGGCGGCAAGGAAAAGCAGCCTATCTTTTCACTGGAGATAAACCCGTTTAAAAACGCAGAGGTAGAGTTGTTCAGGTTCCATTATTCCGAGGACTACAACGAATTTGATTTCTGCGAATGTCCGCATTTTCTCTACCGTCAGAGATTCACGCTGAGCAATTCGGAGAAGAAACTCGAGAGTAAAAATATTACGGTCAACGGAAAAGCCGCGGAGTATCCGTATTCCTCCGCCTCGGGAAAGACAGCGGTATTCTATCTTCCGAACGGAAGCCACGAGGTCAGCTTTAAATCGACCGACGGTCTCACGGCTAAAAAGAGCTTTACCGTAAACAGCAAGGCGGCTGATTATAAAATCACGCTTTCCGACGAGGATTATATGGAAAAATTCATAAATATTCTCGTGAGCAAAAAGAGCGAGTGGTTCAGCGGACGATATTCCACCTACGGCGCGCAGTTTGTAGATCTTGACTTTGACAACCGTCCCGAGTTTATTTCTCAGTGGATGTCGGGTTCTTCAATGTCGGTTGACGGCGAGGTTTATTATCTTGACGATAATGATAAGCTCTGCAAAGCCGAGGGTAACGACAACCTTCTCGGACGCGGCTTTACAAACCGAATTAAGCTCTATAAAAACAAGAAGGACAATACTTACACTTGGCTCGGATCAGCGACGCTCAGAGCGGGCATTTCAGGCTTTTGGAGCGGCTTGTTTGAGCTGTTCTACAAAAACCATAAGCTCTCTCCAAAGTATTATGTTTCAAGTGAATTAACGCGCACGACCAAGGATAACTACAAAACATACACAGAGAAAACAACCTACTACAACGGCGCGAAAAAATACGGCAACACAAGCGGCTGCAAGAAAATCAAAAAGAGCGAGTATGACAAGCTCAAAAAAGACAAGGAGAAGAACTATACCAAGTGCTCCTATGAGCAGAAGATGGTTCTCTACGACAAGATTGACAGCGCCGGGAATGAAACTCTCAAGGATCTTCTGTGCGAAAACTATCTCGACTTTATGCAGAACGCTCCGTGCTGTAACGTAAAAGCCAAGGGCGCGGTTAAGGTTACTTTGACTACAAAAAGCAAAAAAGCGTCCGCGGCAGGCAAGGGA
>CACYDB010000035.1 GCA_902773035.1 uncultured Ruminococcus sp.
AGCCTCCCACAACGGAGCCTCCCACAACGGAGCCTCCCACAACAGAGCCTCCCACAACGGAGCCTCCTACAACAGAGCCTCCCACAACAGAGCCTCCCACAACAGAGCCTACAACAGCGGCTCCCGAGGGCAAGACAGTTACTCTCTCAGCTGCTGACTTCACAAAAGGCGACGAAGTTTGGTACGCTTATACATGGAACGATCAGGGCAACAAGTGGGTAGAGCTTGACGAAAATAACACAGCGACAGGTATCTATGACAAGGTTATCTTCGCAAGACTCAATCCTAACGCGGCAGAAGTTCCTTCATGGGACGCTAAGTGGAACCAGACTGACGATCTCGATACAGTAGACGGCGGCACATTCGTAGTAACAAGCTGGGACGGCGGCACAAACGGCAACCTCGGCGGTTACTGGGAGGATCCCGTTTACACAGATCCCGAGACTGATCCCGACACAGAGCCCGATACAACTGCTCCCGCAGGCGACACATACAAGGTTACCTTCAAGTCACAGCAGGGTCTCTTCAGCGACATCACAAAGTCTTACAAGCCCGGCGATACATTCAGTCTTAAGATCAACCTCAAGACAGATAAGTACACAGAGCTCAACACTATCTCTATCAGATATGACGATACTCAGCTCAGAGTCGCTAAGTGGGAATCTCCGTATGATCTCCCCGATGTAACGACTAACGAGGCTGAAAACGAGTATCTCTTTGTATGGTCAACAGCCACAGCTCCCGCGGATACACGTGAGGGCGGCTTATACGTAACATTCACAGGTAAGATCAAGGATGCGTTCAACGCTGATCAGGATGTAATCGTTGACTTCCAGACTCTCGGCGTAGCTGATTATAAGAAGATCGTAGATCCCGACTTCGGCGATGTAACTTATCAGGAAGATTATTCAACAATTCAGGACCTCATCGCGTGGAGCGAAGTAGTATCTCCCGATGACTTTGAGGTTTCCGCTTCCGTAGAGGGCGGCGTAGATCCTGTTGAGCCTACAACTGCTCAGGAAACAACTGAGGGTACAGAGCCCACAACAGCTCAGGATACAACAGAAGCTACAGAGCCTACAACTGAGGCGACTGAGCCCACAACCGAGGCTACAGAGCCCACAACAGCTCAGGATACAACAGAAGCTACAGAGCCTACAACTGAGACAGCTGAGCCCACAACTGAGGCTACAGAGCCTACAACTGAGACAGCTGAGCCCACAACTGAGGCTACAGAGCCCACAACTGAGGCTACAGAGCCTACAACAGTAGCTCCGACAGACGCTCCGACAGAGGCTCCTACTCAGGCTCCCACACAGGCGCCGACTCAGGCTCCCACAAAGGCTCCTTCAAAGACTCCCGCTAAGATCAACAACCTCAGCGGCACTCCGAGCGCTGATTCAGCCGTTAACTACGTAAAGGCTCTCAAGAACGATAAGGATCCCAAGGGCTCAACCTTCGGACTCCTCCGCGCTAATTCCAAGAAGGTAACCAAGAATTCTGTCAAGGTTACATGGACAAAGGTTAAGGGCGCTAAGAAGTACATCATCATGGGCAACAAGTGCGGTAAGGCGTACAAGAAGCTCAAGACTACAACAAAGAAGACCTTTACTCAGAAGAAGCTCAAGAAGGGCACATACTACAAGTATATGATCCTCGCGGTTAACTCCAAGAATAAGGTAATCGCTACTTCCAAGACACTCCACGTTGCTACAAGCGGCGGCAAGGTAGGCAACTTCAAGAGCGTTAAGTTCACTAACGTCAAGAAGAGCACAATTACTCTCAAGAAGGGTAAGAAGTTCACAATCAAGGCTAAGGCTGTCAAGGGTAAGCTGAAGGTTAAGAACCATCGCAAGATCAAGTTCGAGTCCTCCAACACCAAGGTCGTTAAGGTAACCAATAAGGGCAAGATCACTGCCAAGAAGAAGGGTACCGCGACAGTTTACGCTTATGCTCAGAACGGCGTTTACAAGAAGGTTAAGGTTAAGGTAAAATAATCTTATCTGAGATTTAATCACAACGGTCGGCTCCTCGGAGCCGACCGTTCTTTCATATCTTTTTTAAAATCCTCTTAAAAAAACTCTGCGTCGGCAGGCATTTTTGTCTATTCATACGATTACTGTGATTATTCTAAAATAGAATAATTTACTGTTGACCTCGCAAAAGTTTTGTGTTAAAATAATTATAATTATAGAAAAGTGTCAAATAATGGAGTAGGGTATAGAACTAATCGAATTAATGAAAGCAAGAGGAAGAGTTATGAAAAGCGTAAGAATTAAGACAATTTCATATCTGATGATATTTACGCTGATTTTTTCAGCGCTTGCCCTTTGCGCGCCTCAGCAGACTGAAGCGGCGGGCTTCTCTACGGCTTACCCCAACACCTATGTCAACACGGGAGCCGGCGCCAATGATATTGTAGGCGTTGCGAAAACTCAGATCGGTTATCAGGAAAACTCCGTCGGCACCAAGTACGGTGACTGGTACAACACCATCTTTGTCAATCAGCCGTGGTGCGCTATGTTTGTAAGCTGGTGCGCGGGTCAGGCTAAGATCCCGAATGATGTTATCAAAAAATTCTCCTCCTGCAGCGTGCAGGTCGCGTGGTTCAAGTCCATCGGAAGATGGCAGAACAGCCGTTACTACGGCGGCGACTACACTCCGCAGAAGGGCGATATTGTATTCTACCGTGACGGAGGCAGCTCCGCTGTCTCGACTCACGTCGGTATTATGGTCGGACTGAACGGCAACTACCTCAACGTTATCGAGGGTAACGCCACCAACGCCAAGGTTTGCCAGTTCACTTCAAACAAGAGCCGTACTCTCACGAGCTCCTACGTTATCGGTTACGGTACTCCGAACTACAGCTACACCGTCGAGGAGGAGCCTGAGACCTATGAGCAGTGGGAGGTTACCGCCGACGCGCTTACGATCCGTAAGAGCAGCAGTACCTCGTCAACAAGACTCGGCGCCGTTACGATGGGCAACATCTTAAAGGTAACAAAGTTCAAGCTCTCCGGCGGATATCTCTGGGGTTATATGACCCACGGCGGAAAGACAGGCTGGGTAGCGCTGAACTACTGCAACTATATCAACGGAAATATCAAAGGAACCTACTATCAGCTACCGCCGAGCGTATCGCCGAAGCTGCTTGATATGTATGTCAACAATACCAAGAAGCTCGTTGTGACGAACGGTCTGGGCGCGAAGTTCACAAGCTCCGACAAGGCTGTGGCTAAGGTCAGTAAGAAGGGTAAGATCACCGCTCTCAAGCCCGGCACGGCAAACATCACCTGTAAAACCGCTACGGGCACCGCGATATGTACCGTAACTGTCGCGGATATGGATATAAGCACGAACTACGTTGAGGTCTGCGCCGGAGATACTACCACGCTCAAGGTATCGGGCGCTAAGGGTCCTGTAACGTGGAAGTCAGCCAAGAAGTCGATCGCCACGATCTCCTCAACAGGTAAGGTCAAGGGCGTAAGCGTCGGCGAGACCTACGTTGTGGCTAAGGTTGCCGAAACTAAGTTCAAGTGTACCGTCAAGGTAACAAGCACGCCTACCACCTACGAGAATTTCAGAGCGGCTCAGAATACATATCTCAGAGATAATTACAAGGACAAGAAAAAGCTCCTCGCCATTTACAAGTACACCTATGTAAAGGTCAAGAAGGTAGTTTATACCGATACTTACACCTGGGGCAAGGTCAAGTACGGCGGCAAGACGGGCTGGATCGTCCTCAATCACTTCAAATATAAGAACGGCACCTTCGGCGACAAGAAGCTTCTCTCAAAGGCGTTCCTCAAGAAGTCCTCGAAGACGCTCTATCTTGACGAAAAGTACGCGCTCGACGTCAGATACGCGACGGGCGATATAACATTCAGCTCCGACAACAAGAAAATCGCCAAGATCAGCAAGAAGGGTGTTGTCAAGGGCGTCGGCAAGGGAACGACCTATGTTTACGCCAAGCTCAAGAACGAAACTCTTAAATGTAAGATAAAGGTCAAGGATCCGATCATCTCGGATACAAGCCTTGAGGTGCTCAAGGGCAAGACAGCTACGCTCACCGTCAGAGGCGGCGAGGGCGATATAGTCTGGACAAGCTCCAAGAAGAGCGTGGCAAAGGTTTCCGACAAGGGCGTTGTAACAGGCAAGAAGTACGGCAAGACCGTGATCACCGCTCAGCGCGGCGACATCAAGCTTTCCTGCGAGATAACTGTTTACGATCCGCAGATCTCGGATGAAAAATCCGAGCTCAAGGTCGGCGAGGAAAAACAGCTCACCATCTCTAAGTGCGACGCAGGCAGCGCTAAGTGGAAAACCTCGAACTCGAACGTTGTCACCGTCACCAAGACGGGACTCGTAACAGCGGCTGCTCCCGGCGACGCGGTAATCACGGCGTCTGTAAACGGAGTCAAGCTTAAATGTAAATTTAAAATATCATAACGTATCAAGAGCCGATTCAGCGTATCTGAATCGGCTCTTATTACTTAATTTGGACAAATAGGATAAAAAATGACAACAAATTACTCCTTTTAGCCCTATAAATTGCGCGCGATTTGTTGTATAATAAACGTAATTTAGAAGTTTTGAGAAATTTAGAAGTTTTGAAATTAATCTTTTTCACTCGGAGCAACGGTTCAGCCGCTTGCTCCAACGTTTTATGAGGGTTAAAACTATGAAGTACTCTTTTGAAACCGTAAAATATGAGAAAAACCTCCCCGCGAGGATTCTTTATCAGGAAAAGCCGGGCTGGAGGAGCCGTACAAAGCTTCACTGGCACAAGGAGATCGAGCTGCTCTATATCATTCAGGGCTCGCTTATCCTTACGCGCAACGGCAGAAGGACTGTTCTTAACACAGACGACATCGTCGTCATCAACTCCGAGGAGATCCATATTGTCGATGTTGACGACAACGACAGAGTAAACGCTTACCTCCTGCTCCAGCTCTCCTACGAGTACGCCAAGCAGTTCTACAAAAAGCTCGACACAGTGTTCTTTGACATCGACCGCAATGAAAAAGCCAAGGAGTCGCTCAAGCAGGCTATGCGAAACCTCACTGAGCTCAACGCCAGTGACGACGAGTTCGCGCCGCTCAAAGAGAATGTTGAGCTTAACAAGATTTATTACACGCTCCTCGAATACTGCAAGCACCAGAAGCGCGTCAGCATTAACAAGAGCAATAACGCCAACTTCCGCTACGCCAAAATCGTTATCGAGTACATCGGCGACAACTACAGGGACGAGATTACCCTCAACGATATGGCGGCGCTTGTAGGACTGTCGCCCGCGTATTTTTCAAAGTATTTTAAGAGCGTCACCGAGACGAGCTTTGTGACCTATCTTAACACCGTCCGCCTTGAGCACGCGCTGAAGGATTTGGTGACGAGTAATGTTTCCGTAATGGACGCCGCGCTTGAAAACGGCTTTCCGAACGTAAAGTCCTTCATCAGTATGTGCAAGAAGGTCTACGGAGCTACACCGACTCAGTGCAAGAAAAAGTATATTTCGGGAGAAATATAATAAAAAATGAGCAGCTGCGGCTGCTCATTTTTATTTTGAAATTTTATCCAGGATCCCCGTGATGTGCGCGATCGCAACGCCGTAGTTGGTCATCGGGATATTCTGTTCCTTAGCTCTGTCGGTACGGCTCATTATGTACTTGCGGTTGAACATACATCCGCCGCACTGAATGATCAGAT
>CACYDB010000036.1 GCA_902773035.1 uncultured Ruminococcus sp.
ATAGTCCTCAACCATAACGATATGGCTGTGTCCTCCGCTGACAACAAGACACATAAACGGAGGTTTTAATTCTTTGTGAGAAATATAATTGGAAGCTATGTGGCTTCTGAGGTGGTGAACGGGCACAAGCGGCTTACCTGTCGCGAGCGAAAGCCCCTTGGCGAAGTTCACGCCTACAAGTAAGGCTCCTATCAGTCCGGGCGCGTGAGTTACGGCTACGGCGTCGATGTCGTCCATAGTCAGCTTCGCTTCATCCAGAGCGGACTGAACTACGGGAACGATCGCCTCGGCGTGACGGCGTGAGGCGATCTCGGGCACAACGCCGCCGTAGAGCTTATGCTCCTCAACCTGTGACGCGATAACGGAGGAAAGAACCTCGCGTCCGTCCTCGACAACCGCCGCGGCGGTCTCGTCGCAGGAGGATTCAATTGAAAGTATCTTCATAAAATCACCTAATTGTACTTTGTCATAAGGAGAGCGTCCTCCGCGGGCTTGCGGTAGTAATTTTTACGCTCGCCTACCTTCTCAAAGCCGAGCTTTGAGTAGAGATTAACAGCCGCTGTGTTTGAGGGTCTGACCTCCAGTGTGATGAAGCTGAGGTCGCAGAACAGCTCGCACACATAGCGCGTTAAAGCCTCGCCTATTCCCTTTTTTCTGTATTCGGGCAAAACGGCGATATTATATATGTAGCCCTCGTCGGCGGCTACGCTGAGTTCTATGTAACCGACAGGCTTGTTGTCCTCCTCGGCGATAAAGAAATAGTTGTTATCACACGAAAAGCTGTCGCGTATGCTCTGCTCGCTGCACGAGCCTGAAAAACAGATTCTTTCCAGTTCGGCGACAAAGCCTATATCGGATTCGGTAAGCTCTCTGATCATATCTCTTTGAGGGAAGCCTGTACCGCGTCGTAGATTTCGTCACGGCAGCGGCGGTAGGTGTCAACGTCCTCGCCGAACGGGTCGGAGATCCCGCCTGTCTCGGCGCCGAGGAGCCATACCTTGTATGGATTAGCTCCCAGAGCGATAAGGGCGTGCTTGTGGTACGGAGTCATAACAAAGATGATGTCATAGTCGGAGAGAGTAAGATCGCGCACGGGCTTTGTGCGGTAGCGCGAGATATCAACTCCGATTTCCCTGCAAACCGCGATAGCGTTATCGGACACAGGCTGACCCTTTGCCGCCTGAATTCCTGCGCTGTCGGCTTCGATACCGAGCATATTATCGTATGAAATCTTCTCGAGAATACCCTGAGCCATAGGACTGCGGCAGGTATTACCCGTACAGACAAATAGTATTTTTTTCATATAAAAACCTCCTCGTATTTATGCAAGCAGCATCAGCCCTTGGCGTCGTACCATGTTTCGCCGACGGAAGCCTCCGCCACCAGCGGAACTTTAAGGCTGACCGCTTTTTCCATTTCTTCCTGCAGGAGCATAGCGACTCTCAGCGACTCGTCAAGCGGAGCCTCGACAATCAGCTCGTCGTGCACCTGTAGAATCAGTCTCGCGCTGAGTCCCTCGTCACGCATACGCCTGTCAACGTTGACCATAGCGATTTTGATGATGTCGGCGGCAGTGCCCTGGATAGGCATATTGCGCGCGACTCTCTCACCGAAGGAGCGTGTGTTGAAGTTGCCCTGAGTAAGCTCGGGCAGATAACGCCTCCTGCCGAACATCGTGACGGCGTAGCCTGTTTCGCGAGCCTGCTCGACGATTTCCTTCATATATTTATCAATACCGCTGTAGTGAGCGAGGTATGATTTGATGTAGTTATCGGCTTCCTTACGAGTGACCTTGATATCCTTCGCGAGTGAGAAGGCGCCGATACCGTAGACAATTCCGAAGTTTACAGCCTTCGCGCGAGAACGCATTTCGGGAGTGACCATCTCGGGAGGAAGTCCGAAAACCTGAGAGGCTGTGATGGTATGAATATCCTCGTTATTCTTGAACGCGTTGATCATATTATCGTCGCCCGAGAGATGCGCGAGCACTCTGAGCTCAATCTGGCTGTAGTCGGCGTCAATGAGGACGCAGCCGTCCTTTGCCCTGAAAAATCTTCGCAGCTCACGTCCGAGCTCAGTTCTGACGGGGATATTCTGGAGATTGGGCTCCGTGGAGCTGATTCTTCCCGTGCGGGTTTCAGTCTGATTGAAGCTCGAGTGAATACGTCCGTCGTCCGCGACAACCTTAAGAAGTCCGTCGCAGTAGGTTGATTTAAGCTTCGCGAGGGTGCGGTAGTTGAGCACCATATCGACAACTGGATAGCTGTAGCGCAGACTTTCGAGAACGTCGGCGTTTGTGGAATAACCGCTCTTGGTCTTTTTCTTGGCGGGCAGACCCATCTCCTCAAAGAGAGCCGTACCAAGCTGCTTTGGCGAGTTGATGTTAAACTCATAGCCCACCTGATTGTAAATCTCTTGCTCGAGGCTTTCGATCTGTCCCTTGAGCGACTCGCCAAAGCTTCCGATTCCCTCACTGTCAACGGAAAAGCCTAAATTCTCCATACGCGCGAGAACATTCGCGAGAGGGATCTCAATATCGTTGAGAAGCGGCGTCATATCCTTTTCCGCTATATCGCCGAGAATTATCTCAGTCAGTCGCGGCATAAGGTACACGCTCTTGTATATTTCTTTATCAGAATTATCAAGCTCGGGTAAGGTGAGCTCATAGCTCATACAGAGCTTTTCGAGCTCATATGAGGATGACGACGGCTGCAACAGATACGCCGCGAGCAGCAGGTCTGTTTTGAGCCCCTTGAGCTCAAAACCGTTTTTATCGGCGTAAGCGAAAAGCGGTTTTGAGTCAAACGTTATTTTTTTAATTCCTTCATCACAAAGAAGCGCGCGGACTTTATCCTCGTCGTCAATTACTGCGACCTTTTTATCTCCCGCGCAGGCAAGTGATAATTTACCGTCCTCAAACTCAGCGACGAAGTATAATTCTTTTGCGGAATAATTATTATCGTTTTCAACCGATATTCTTTCTCTTTCGACCTCGGGAGTCTTTTTATCGGAGGTCTGAGAGCCGAGGTCAAGCTTTTCAATCAGCTTAAACAGCTCGAGCCTTGCCATATAACGCTCAGCCTCACCCGCGTCCTTCAGCTCGACCTTATAGCTGTCGAGGTCGGTATCGATCGGAATATCGCGCTTGATTTCGCCGAGCATACGGCTCATATATGCGTTATCCTTTGAGGCTGTGAGCTTCTTTCTCATACCCTCTTTAATATCTATTGTATCTATATTTTCATATATATAGTCGAGATTGCCGTATTTTGAGATAAGCTCCGTCGCGCCCTTGGGACCTATGCCCGCTACGCCCGGGATACAGTCGGAGCTGTCACCCTGAATAGCCTTTACGTCGATAAGCTGCGCGGGAGTCACGGAGTAATCCTCCATCACCTTTTCGGGAGTATAGAAGATATTAGTCTTATTTGTCTGCAAATCAACGGTGGTTTTATCGGAAACGAGCTGCAGAGAATCCCTGTCACCCGTAGCGATAAAGCACTTCTCCCCCTTATCCTCGGCTGCCTTTGAGAGCGTGCCGAGAATATCGTCAGCCTCAAAGCCCTCGCAGGTCACGAGCTTATAGCCGAGCAGCGTCAGAAGCTCCTTTAAGGGCTCGAGCTGAGCGGCGAGCTCCTCGGGCATACCCTTGCGGTTAGCCTTGTAGCCGTCGTACGCCTTATGGCGAAACGTCGGAGCCTTCAGGTCAAAGGCGATCGCAACTCTGGCGGGATGAGTTTCGCTTTTCATTTTTTCAAGCATCGTCAGAAAACCGTAAATCGCGTTTGTAGGCTGACCGCTTTTAGTGGTTAGCGGACGGATTCCGTAGAACGCTCGGTTTATAATGCTGTTGCCGTCTATAACTAAAATCGTCATATCTTATACATCACTTCCAGAACCTTGTCGCGCTTTAGGAAAATCCTCGGAACGCGCTTTGAAACGGTGCAAACCGTTTCATAATTGATCGTATCGGCGCAGAGGGCGAGGTCATCGGCTGTTCTTTCACCGTTTTCACCTGTGCCGAATACAATTACCTCGTCGCCGATATGTAAGTCGTCGATCCCGCTGACGTCGAGCATTGTCTGATCCATACAGATCCTGCCGACGATATCGGCGCGCTTTCCGCCGACGATCATATAACCGTCCTTCGCGTAGGCGCGGATAAAGCCGTCCGCGTAGCCTACGGGAACGGTGGCGATTTTCATATCCTTTTCAGCGGTAAAGGTTCTGCCGTAGGAAACCGTCGCGCCCTTTTTGAGCGTCTTGATATGGGAAATAACGGTTTTCATCGTCATACAGGGCTTAAGCGGAAGCCTGTCACTGAGCAGTGGCGACGGAGCCAGACCGTAGAGGATAACTCCCGCGCGAACCATATTGCAGTAGGTCGCGGGATAGTCCTCGATCGCGCCCGAGTTTGAACAATGAATATATTCAAGGTTGATTTTATTTTCTTTTAAAGAATTAACAACATATTCAAAAGCATTAAACTGCTTTTCGGTAAACTCTCTGCCTTCCTCCGCGCTGTCAGCCACACAGAAATGAGTGAACACACCCTCAACCTTGAGACCTTCAAGATCGCAGGCTTGTTTTATTTCTTCTATAGAATTATTATCTCTCGGAAATTCCTGACACATAAAGCCGATCCTGCTCATACCCGTATCGAGCTTGATGTGAGCCCTGACGTTCACGCCGAAGCTTTCACACTGCTCGCTCAGCAGACGCGCGTATTCAGCCGAATAGACAGCCTGAGCGATGTCAAGCTCGCATAGCTCACGGGCGCAGGCTGGCGGCGTATATCCCAGGATAAGAATGGGAGTCGTTATGCCTCCCTCGCGAAGCTCCTTACCCTCGTCAATATTGCTCACAGCAAAGAAATCCGCGCCGAGCTTCTCATAAAGCTCCGCCAGAGCTACAGCTCCGTGGCCGTAGCCGTCAGCCTTGATAACACAGCAGACCTTTGTCTTGCCGACCTTTTTCTTTATGGTCAGGAAGTTCTCCCTTACATTGTCGAGAGAAATCTCCGTCCAGGTTCTCTTGATGATATCCATTAATACACCTTCAATTTACATAGTTAATAATATTATAATATAAATGTATAGAATATTCAATAGCGTTGGAGAATTATAACAAATTTTAGTTATACCCGATCAATCAGCTTTGTAAATATCTTTCTATTGCAAAATTCGTTTTATTGTGCTAAAATATCAAAGTGTTTGTAGTTTTATACATAATAAATTAAAATAGGAGGGAAATTATGACATCAACAAACATCATTATTCTTTGCGCTTTCGCGTTTTATATGCTCGTAATGATCGCCATCGGCGCGTTCTATTCAAAGAGCACAAAGAATAACGAGGATTACTTCCTCGGCGGACGCGGACTCGGCGCATGGACAGCCGCTATCTCCGCGGAGGCGAGTGATATGAGCGGATGGCTGCTTATGGGTCTCCCCGGCGCCTTTTATCTCACAGGCTCGGGCGACATCTGGATCGCCATCGGTCTCCTTATCGGCACGATCCTCAACTGGCTTTTTGTTTCAAAGAGACTTCGCAGGTACACAATCAAGGCTCAGAACAGTCTGACTATCCCGAGCTTCTTTGACAACCGCTTCAAAACTAAGGGCGTTATCAAGATAGTTTCGGCGATAATCATCGCTATCTTCTTCTCTGTGTACACCGCTTCGGCATTCTCCAGCGGCGCAAAGCTCTTCGCTACACTCTTCGGCAACGATGACAATTTTGCCGACGTTTACCTGATCGGTCTTATTATCGCTGCTGTTGTAATCCTTGTTTACACGCTTCTCGGCGGCTTCAAGGCTGTATGTACAACAGACCTTATCCAAGGTATGCTTATGCTCGTAGCTATTATGAGCGTTCCGATTATCGCATACTCTATTATTTCGGGCAACGGCGGCTTCGACGCAAACCTCGCTAAGAAGGGTATCACCGACGTAGGCTCCTTTGTCAACCCAATGACAGTCAACAACGAGCCTATCTCCTGGACGGGTATCGTATCAGGTCTCGCGTGGGGTCTCGGCTACTTCGGTATGCCTCACATTCTTGTTCGCTTTATGGCGGTTAAGAGTGAAAAGGAAATCAAGAAGTCAGGCACAATCGCTATTATTTGGGTTACACTCGCGTTCATCGCGTCTTTCTTCATCGGTATTCTCGGACGCGCGTTCATCAACGGCGAGCTCGACGCTACCACAAGCGAAACCGTATTGATCAGAATGATCCAGCAGATCTTCACAGACAACGGTGTTCTCATCTTCATCGGCGGTATCTTCCTTTGCGGTATCCTCGCGGCTATCATGAGTACCGCGGACAGTCAGCTGCTCGTTACGGCTTCGGCTATCTCCGAGGATATGTACAAGGGTGTTATTAAGAAGGACGCCGAGGAAAAGCAGAGCCTTCTCGTCGGCAGAATCGCGGTTATCATAATCGCTATTATCGCCTTTGTTATCGCGCTCGACCCCAACTCAAGTATTATGGGTCTTGTATCAGACGCGTGGGCAGGCTTCGGCGCTGCGTTCGGTCCTGTTGTACTGCTCGCTCTGTTCTGGAAGCGCAGTAACGCCGCGGGCGCTCTTGCGGGTATGATCAGCGGCGCGCTCACAGTTATCGTCTGGGACTACATCCCGATGATCAGCACAGCGGACGGTCTCGCTACTATCGGAAGCTCCACAGGTCTTTACTCACTCGCGGTAGGCTTCCCCGTAGCTCTTGTAATTATGGTTATCGTATCACTCATTACAAAGAAGCCCTCGGCTGAAATTGTCGAGCAGTTTGAAAGCGTTAATTCCTACAGCGAAAACTGATAATCTTCTGTATTTAAGCGGAGTCAGCCCTCTCGGTTGACTCCGTTTTCATATTATATATACACCTCTACCCGTTAGCTGAATACAATTCGCGGTCAATCGACCTCGTTATAATTCTTAATAAGAAATTAACGCTGTTTATTCGTTAAATTGACATAAAGTACCGCCTAATATCCAAAAAAATTTACAGATTTCCTATTGATTTATATGCTGAAACGTATTATAATGTTAAAGGTTATAAAACCGAAATCTTAAAAAGGAGGAAATTCCAATGAGAATTTTCAAGAAGCGTGTTGCTGTTCTTCTTGCAGCTCTTATGCTTTTGTCAGCTTTCTCTATTGTAGCATTTGCTGATTCAGTTTCAGGTCCTGTTGGAGCTACACCTGATCAGGCTACACCCGGAGAGGCTACACCTGGAGAGACAACACCGGAGGAGACAACAGCTCCTGGTACTGAGGCTACTCAGCCCACAAGCGAGGCTCAGGAGACAACTCCTGATGAGACTAAGCCCACAACAACAGTTTGGACAGTCGCAGGTAACCTTCCGATGCTCGGCGGTGACTGGGATCCCTCTAACATGGACAACGCACTCAATGAGGGCGAGAACAACATCTGGCACATCAGATGGATCCACGTTCCCAAGGGTGAGTACGAGTTCAAGATCACAAACGGCACATGGGATGAGGCTTACGGCCTCAACGGTGACAACTTCTACGTTCGCGTAACTGAGGACGAGAGCGATCTCATGATCAAGTTCAACGCTGACACAAAGGAAATCACAGTTGAAGGTAACTACGTTACTACTGAGAGACCTGTAGAAGAGGTTGTTGCTGGTTACTATGTAGTTGGTTCCGCTGGTCTTTGCGGTAAGGATTGGGTAAACAAGGCTGATCCTGCTACCCTTATGTTCAAGGGCGAAGACGGCAACTACTACAAGGACTTCACAAACATTGCCGCTGGTGAGTACAGCTTCAAGGTTATCTACGTTAACGAGGCTGGCAGAGTATTCTGGCATCCGGGCGGAATGGGTAACGACACTGTTGTTAAGGTTGAGACTGACGGCTCACTCGTAAGAGTTAGCTACACACCTGTTGTTCCTGCTGATCAGGACGGCGAGGACGGTCAGGAAGCTGCTGTTGCAACAGTATACGCTGATCCTTCTCAGGCTCCTGAGATCAAGCCCTACGTAGAGCCCACAACAGCTCCCACAGAGGCTACAGAGGCTACAACCGTTGCTCCCACAGAGGCTACAACAGCTGCTCCTTCAGTAGTTCCCGCTAAGGCTAAGATTTCTCTCAACAAGACATCTGTAAAGCTTAAGGCTGGTAAGACAACTACAATCAAGGTTAAGGGCACAACCGCTAAGGCTACATTCAAGTCTTCAAAGACTTCTGTTGCTAAGGTTACTTCTAAGGGTAAGGTAACTGCTCTTAAGAAGGGTACTGCTAAGATTACTGTTAAGGTAGCTGGCAAGACTCTCAAGTGCACAGTTAAGGTTACTTCAAGCCCGAAGATCAAGGTTGCTGGCAAGAAGTTCAGCGCTAAGAAGACTTACACTGTTAAGAAGGGTAAGACTCTTAAGATCAAG
Source organism: uncultured Ruminococcus sp. (assembly GCA_902773035.1). Lineage (GTDB taxonomy): Bacteria > Bacillota > Clostridia > Oscillospirales > Acutalibacteraceae > Ruminococcoides. The sequence goes on from CACYDB010000036.1 coordinate 8,406, forward strand.
GTAACAGGTAAGGCTAAGGCTATCAAGAACAAGTTCAAGGTTAACAAGAAGAAGGGCCTCAAGGTATCCGGCGCTACAACAGTTAAGGTTGTAGGTAAGAAGAAGGGTACATACAAGCTCACTCTTACAGTTAACAAGAGCAAGGCGTTCAAGATCAAGGTTAAAGTTAAATAATCTGATTTAAATGTCGGAAAGCGTACACGTTCTGTGTACGCTTTCTTATTATTTATATTTCTTCGTCAAACTCAGTGTGCCTCTGTCTTATGCTTCTTCTCCCCCGTACCATTCGTTCCTCTTATGGTCTGCTGCGGGAGGATAGGTTCTGCTCCTTAGCTTTTTTAAAAAAATGATATATATGTTTTTTATTGTTTATATAGTTTTCAGTGAAATCATCTTACATCTAGCACAAAAGTACTCTAATACGGCATTAATACTGCGTTCTTTCTATGCCAGATTGAAATTTACATCTGGCACAATCCAGCACACTTGCCACTTAAAAAACTGTTTTAGAGGATATAATACAATTTGTAAAAGAATATAATAAAATTCTCCTGTGACGAATGAAGAATGAAATTCGCCTGCGGCGAGTGATATTTGCTACGCAAACAATATTCAATTGCGTATTGCAAAACCCTCATTTTCAAAAACATTTCTGTAATAAGAAAATTACAATATTTTAAGAAACGCTCCCCTCTCTCACGGGAGCGTTTTTGGGCGTAAATCGGGGTTTTTACGGTTATAATTCCTATTAAAAATATTAACCGCATTTTATGCTCGTATTGCACAAAAATTAAGTTTATTTTTTGGCAGTTTAACTATTGACTAAATGTGTAAAATCCGCTATAATGTGCGAGCAAGTTAAGCAATACCACAAGATATTGTGTTTTTTGTTTTAGAAAAGAATTAACATTTACAAATGTGTAACGTGGGAGGTTAACAATGATTACGACGATTTTAAAACGCGACGGACGCACTGCGGCGTTCGATATGGACAAAATCACACAAGCTATCTACAAGGCGGCTCAGGCAATCGGCGGTACCGATTATGAAACAGCCGAGCAGCTTGCTCAGCAGGTATGCGACGTTCTCGAACAAAACGGCGAGAACCAGCCTACCGTTGAGACTGTTCAGGATACTGTAGAAAAGGTACTTATCGAGAACGGTCACGCCAGAACCGCGAAGGAATACATCCTTTACCGAGCCGACCGCACACGCGTGCGCGATATGAACACAAAGCTGATGAAGATTTACGAGGATCTCACCTTCAAGGCGGCAAAGGACAACGACGTTAAGCGTGAGAACGCTAACATCGACGGCGACACAGCCATGGGCACAATGCTCAAGTACGGCTCAGAGGGCGCCAAGCAGTTCTACCATATGTATATCCTCAACCCCAAGCACAGCAAGGCTCACCTCAACGGCGATATTCATATCCACGACCTCGACTTCCTCACTCTCACAACGACCTGCTGTCAGATCGATCTCCTCAAGCTCTTCAAGGGCGGCTTCTCAACAGGTCACGGCTATTTAAGAGAGCCCAACGACATCCAGTCCTACTCAGCTCTCGCCTGTATCGCCATTCAGTCTAACCAGAACGATCAGCACGGCGGTCAGAGTGTTCCGAACTTCGACTACTCAATGGCTCCCGGCGTTGCCAAGACCTACAGAAAGCGTTACCGTCAGAACCTCGAGAGAGCTGTAGAGCTTCTCACAGAGGACGAGAACGCTGAGCAGATCGCAAAGGACATCTGCGACAAGGCGGAGGAAATCTCGGGCGGAACTCCGAAGCTCGAGGCTCACGACGAGGCTTACAAGAAGGCTGAGTTTGATCTCCTCGCAAAGAAATATGACGAAAAGCTCGCGGGTAAGGTTCAGCGCTTCGCGTTCAAGCACGCCGAAGCTGAGACTGACAGAGCGACATTTCAGGCTATGGAGGCTCTGATCCACAACCTCAACACAATGCACAGCCGCGCGGGCGCTCAGATTCCGTTCTCATCCCTCAACTACGGCACAGACACCTCACCCGAGGGCAGAATGGTTATGAAGAATATCCTCAAGGCGACAGACAGAGGTCTCGGAAACGGCGAGACTCCTATCTTCCCGATCCAGATTTTCAAGGTAAAAGAGGGTATCAACTACAACCCGGGCGATCCCAACTACGATATCTATAAAGAAACAATGAAGGTATCGGCGAAGCGTCTCTTCCCCAACTACTCCTTCCTCGACGCTCCCTACAACCTCCAGTACTACAAAGAGGGTCATCCCGAGACTGAAGTCGCTTACATGGGCTGCCGTACAAGAGTTATCGGCAACATCTATGATCCCGACCGTGAGCAGACCTACGGCAGAGGTAATCTCAGC
>CACYDB010000037.1 GCA_902773035.1 uncultured Ruminococcus sp.
CCGCCTCACAAGCGTAACGTCAACACGGTTTTCCAGAAGTATTCGCTGTTTCCTCACCTTAACGTATTTGATAATATTGCCTTCGGAATGCGACTCAAAAAGCTCCCGAAGGATGAAATAAAGCGCCGCGTTACCGAAATGCTCGCTATCGTTGACCTCAAGGGCTATGAGAAACGCTCGGTTTCCAAGCTCTCGGGCGGTCAGCAGCAGAGAGTGGCTATCGCTCGCGCGTTGGTATGCGACCCGATGGTTTTGCTTCTTGACGAGCCTCTGGGAGCTCTCGACTTAAAGCTGAGAAAAAATATGCAGTGGGAGCTCAAGCAGATTCAACAAAAAACCAACACTACTTTTGTATATGTTACACATGACCAGGAGGAAGCGCTTACGATGTCCGACACCGTTATCGTTATGAATAACGGCGCTATCGAGCAGATCGGTACTCCCACCGAGGTCTATAACGAGCCTGTCAGCGCGTTTGTAGCCGACTTCATCGGCGAGGCTAATATAATCAACGGCACGATGATTGACGACTGCCGCGTAAAAATCCTCGGCGTTGAGCTGGAGTGCGTGGACAAGGGCTTCGGTCAGAACGCGCCTGTAGACGTCGTAATTCGTCCCGAGGATATCGAGGTAGTGCCTCCCGAGCAGGCGAAGCTCGTCGGCGAGGTCACTGAGGTCGTGTTCAAGGGCGTTCATTACGAGATGACCGTAATGTGCAACGGCTGCGAGTGGATCATTCATTCAACAAACTGCTCGCCCGTGGGTTCAAAAATCGGTATGAAAATCATACCTTTTAATATTCAGATTATGAACAAGATGTTCCTCGCGGAGAAAAATACCTTCTATGCCGACGTTATCTCCTCAAACGAGGAGGAGAACAAAATCACCGTGCGAGTCGAGGACAGCGAGTTCGATATCGAAGGACATTTCTACGAGGAGGGAACGCGTCTCGCGATCACCCTGCCGCCTTCTGCGCTCTCAATAGCGGGCGACGGAGTCGGACACCTCGACGACGTATACATCGAGTCGGTCATCTTCAAGGGCGAGCACAACGAGATCATCCTCGAGTCAGACCGTCAGAAGTGGCTTATGCAGAGCGACGTTGACGAACAGGTCGCGACGTATGTTCCGCTTAAATTCGACTTTACCCGCGCTGAGTTCAGAGTGATGGAGGGCGAAGAATGAGACTCAAAAAGCCCTCTATCCCGTATATAGCGTGGATGGTGATTTTTACCATTATACCTACGGTTATGATTTTCTTCTACGCCTTTACCGACAAAAACGGCTCCTTCAGTCTTGAAGCGTTCGCGAAGGCGTTCGGATATACAAACGTATTTTTGCAGAGCCTGTGGATAGCGTTTATCTCAACGGTTATCTGCCTCGTGCTCGCGTATCCCGTAGGATTTTTTATGAGCCGTCAGAAAAAGAGCGTTCAAAACGTCCTCACGATGCTGTTTATGATTCCGATGTGGATGAACTTCCTTTTGAGAATTTACGCGTGGGTCACGCTTTTGCAGAACGGCGGACCGATCGACACAATGCTCTCCCTGCTCGGAATCCACACGACCCTGATAGGAAATCAGGGCGCGGTCATTCTCGGAATGGTCTATGAGTACCTGCCGTTTATGATCCTGCCGCTGTACACGGTTATGTCAAAAATCGACGTCCGTCTGATTGAAGCGGCTGAGGACTTAGGCTGCAACAAGCTAAGCGTTATGCGTAAGGTCGTATTTCCGCTGAGTATACCCGGAATAATCTCGGGAATAACAATGGTATTCGTGCCGACTGCGAGCACCTTCCTCGTATCGCAGTACCTCGGCGGCACAAACGATCTGATGATAGGCGACGTTATTGATAAAATCTTCTGGAGCGACCACAACACAGGCTCGGCGATAGCGCTCGTGCTTATGGTGGCGATCCTGCTTTTCCTTATCATACTCAACCTTTTCGGTGATGAGGAGGCGATCGCGGCGTGAAAAAGCTCTCAAAGATTTACACAGGCATCATACTTTTCTTTATGTATATGCCGATTATCGTGCTGATAATTTTCAGCTTCAACAACGGCAAGACTACCGTATGGAAAGGCTTTACGCTGAGGTGGTATACCGACTTGTTCCGCGACGGTCATATTATGAATTCGCTGTGGAACACCCTGCTGGTAGCGATTATCGCCTCTGTTGTCGCCACTATCCTCGGTACAATGGCGGCTATCGGTATCAATAATTTCACAGGCAAAAAGCGTATTCTGGTTCAGAATGTCAGCAACGTCTCGATTCTCAGCCCCGACATCGTAACGGGCGTATCGCTTATGCTGATGTTCACGATCGCGGGAGTGGCGTTCCACTTTCAGATGGGCTTCTGGACCGTACTGCTCGCGCACATCACACTCTGCGCGCCTTATGTAGTGCTCAGCGTTCTGCCGCGTATCAGGCATATGGACTACTCCACCTACGAGGCGGCGCTTGACCTCGGCTGCAATCAGTGGCAGGCGTTCAGGAAGGTAGTGGTTCACGAGCTTATGCCCGGCATCTTCACAGGCTTTCTGATGAGCTTCACCTACTCGCTCGATGATTTTGTAATAACCTATTTTACACGCGGAGCGAGCTTCCAGACGCTCTCGATCCAGATTTATACAATGACTCATCAGCGTATTTCGCCGAAAATCAACGCACTGTCCGCGCTGATGTTCGTCGCGGTAATCATCTTAATGCTGATTATTAATATAAAGGACAGAAAAGAGGAAAAAAAGCTCGGACATGTTCCGGCTTAAATATGGAGGGACATTTATGAAAAAGTTTTTATCAGTTCTGCTCGCGGTAGTTATATGCGCCGCGTCCTGCGCGGTATTCACATCCTGCGGCGGTTATGAGGGCGAAATCAACGTCTACAACTGGGGAGATTATGTTTCCGACGGCAGCGGCGACGCTATCGACACAATCGCCAAGTTCGAGGAAGAATACAATATCAAGGTCAACTACACGACCTACGAGACTAACGAGGAGCTCTACAGTATCCTGAGCTCGTCGAACACTCAGTACGACGTCATCTTCCCGTCGGATTATATGGTTGAAAAGCTTATCAAGGAGAACCTGCTCCAAAAGCTTGACTACAAAAAGATTCCGAACTCAAAGAAGATTCTTCCCAAGTTCAAGAAGATGGGCTACGATCCCAAGTTTGAGTACACCGTTCCTTATTCCTGGAACGTAACGGGTCTTGTCTACAACAAGACTATGGTCGGCAGTCATAAGCCTGACAGCTGGGAGTACCTCTGGAACGACGACTTCAAGGGAAAGATCCTCCAGTTCAACAACAGCCGCGACGCCTACGCTATCGGTATGCAGATGTGCGGAATCATTCCCGAAACCTACACAAAGGAAGATATCGACGAGGCTACAAAAATGCTCAAAAAGCAGAAGTCTCTCCTCAAAAAGTATGTAATGGATCAGGTGTTTAACGAGATGGAGAACAACCAGTCCGCGATAGCTCCTTACTACGCGGGCGACATCTTCACAATGATGCTCAACAACGAGGATCTCGTCGGAGTACTTCCCAAGGAGGGCTCAAACCTCTTTGTTGACAATATGTGTATTCCAAAGAACGCCAAGAACGTCGAGGGCGCTCAGAAGTTCATCGACTTTATGACACGTCCCGACATATCCGCGGCAAACTCCGAGTACATCACCTACGCGAGTCCCGTTGAGGGCGCTAAGGAGCTCAGCTACAAGGAGCTCAGGGAGAGCGAGCTTGTATACCCGCCCGAGTCTTACCTTGAAAAATGTTATACCTTCCGCGACGTTGACGCCGATGTATACAGCTATATGCAGGAGCAATTCGTCAAGCTGATGTCATAAGAAAAGGAGCCGTTTCGACGGCTCCTGTTTAAACTTACAACTTCTAAAAAGGGCTGCCCGGGCAGCCCTTTTACTTTATTATATGGTTACTTTCATCGGTATACTGTATAATGTGATACCCTCGCTGATTATATAAGGCTCGACCGTGTAATATACCTCGTCGCTTTCATTTGGCTCGTAGTTGTCCAAATACTCGGTTTTATCTATCTCGATCGCGAAGTCAGGCTTGCCGTTAACATAGCGGCTTATACGATAACCGTCCGCGTAAACGTCATCCCAGCTGATCAGAACTCCGTCCTCAGTGGGATCGGCTGTCAGACCTTCTGTTTCCATATCGCCGATAATACATCTTGCCCTGTCGCTGCCGCCCTTAATATAATAAGAAGTATTCGTTTTATCAGGTTCGGTATTGGAATGGGCTGATACGTCGAGCTTTGAGAAAACCAGATTAACAGCGGAATCATCTCTGTCATAACCGATACAGTCAAATTTATTATTCGTAACGGAAAGAGTCTTTGTAACTGATGGAGTTTTATCCTCCTTGCCGCTCAGATAAACGCAGTTAGAGGTTTTCGAGGAAATGGTGTTTCCCGTGATACTTGTATTGAGAATCCCGTAGAGAATCTGTATTCCGAAATTCTGCGAGCTTATCTTGTTTCCCGTAATAAGAACATCCTCGCTGTTTCTCAGCGACATACCGTTTTTCGTATAGGAAGCGGCTTTTTTGTTATCGCTGACAGTATTGTTCTTCACCGCGGCATTTACGCTGTCGCTGACGTAAAGCGCGTTGGAGGTCTTGTAAGCGCAATTCGAGAGGTCGATTTTGTTGCCCGAGATAACGGCGTTCTTGCTGAATACCGCGGCGATTCCTGCTTCAAAAGAACCGTTTACGGTGTTCGCGATATTCTTTCCCGACTTGTCAGCGCCGATATTCACGCCGTAAATATAGTATTTACCCTTCGGAGCTGTAGTGGATGACGCCTTAGCGACGTCAGTGCCCGCGGCTCTGATCCCGAATTTATAGCTGAGTGGATTCTTCTCCTTGCGAACCTTTATCTTGTTGCCGTAAATATAGCACTTTGAATCCCTGAACAGCTTTTCAACGCCTGAAAAGCTCAGCTTGTTGAGATTGTACATATTATGGCTCGCGACGGAGTAATAATCAATTCCCGAGCCGACGTTTATCATATTGTTGTTGTAGATTTTTGAATCTATCCAGTGAACCGCGTTAACCGCGATTCCCGCGGAGTTGGTAATCGTGTTGTCGTGTACGGAAATATTTTTATACGGCTTGCCCACTACGGAGTGGTGAGTTCCCGCGGCTCTGTATTTGTTTGTGAACTTGTTCTTGAAAATCTCAATATTTTGGCAGGGAGTCTTGTCGTAGGACGCAAAATGCTCCATAGCTTTCTGTATAGTAACATCAACCTGTACAGCTTCAACTCCGCCTGAAATGTTAAGACTGTTCATACTCTTGTCATTTGAAAAGGAACAGCCCGAGATCTTCGCGCCGTCAACGCCTCCGAGCTCAATGTCATGGGAGTTATAATTGTTTTTGAATTTAGCTTTTTTAACGGTGATGTTCTTACAATGGGCGAAACGCAGTGAAGAATTGGTATATTTTGAATTATCGCTGCCGTTAGCGCCCGCGGTTTTTGAGGCGTTCTTAAACGCGACGTCAGCGTCCCACGTGCCGCCGATAACGGTGATGTTTCTCGCGCCGCTGTACGCCTTAGCGGAGCTTTTCTTACCGTCAAAGCCGTTTTTCAGATGATTGCCCTTTGTGCACCTGAAGGTCGAGCCCGTCGCCTTCAAGGTCGTGTTGCTGTAAATAAAGAGCGTTTCCGTAAGCATATATTTTCCCTTGGAAACCGTGACCACGGCTTTCTTTTTATTATTCGCCTTTTTACGCGCGGTCTCAAGCGCGGCTTTCAGGGCTTTGGTGAAATTCTTCTTGTATTTTTTCGCGGTGTATTTTTTCTTATATGATCCGCACACTACGCTTACCGAACCCTTTTTGTTGGTGAATGACGTCTTTTTCGCCGAGACGTTCACAACTGAAAATGCGGGTATTGCCGTAACCGCGATAAGTGTCAGCGCGAGACCTTTTAAGAATACGTTTGAGCCTTTTATTTTCACAGGGGTTCCTCCTAGAAGCTTCTTATTAATATAATACAGCTAAAGCAAGCTTAAATCAATATCTTCCACACTTGATTTTTAAAAAATTAAATGTTAAAATTTGTACGGAAAGGAATGGTTATATGACAGAGGTTCTTCTGATTATTCTTATTATAATCGCGGTCGTTACGGCGGCGCTTGCAGCGGCGGCGGTAATAATATCATCAAAAAATAAAACAAAGGACAATTCTTCCGAGATTGTTTCAAAGCTTTCCGAGAGTCAGCAGCAGCAGTTCAGTCAGCTCCGTCAGGAAATCACCGTCTCAACCCAGCAGTCAGTCAAGAGTATGGGGGAGATGATTTCCGACAATCAGCGTCAGTCGGCGCAGGCTCAGAACGAGCGTCTTACCGCGCTAGAAAACAGAATGAAAACCTTCTCTCTCGAAAATGAGCAGAAGCTCGAGAATATCCGCGTAACAATGGAGAAGAAGCTCTCCTATATCCAGGAGGATAATAACAAGCAGCTCGAGGAAATGCGTAAGACCGTTGACGAAAAGCTCCAGAATACGCTTGAGGAAAAGATGAACAAGAGCTTTGAGCTTGTAAATCAGAGGCTCGAGCAGGTCTACAAGGGTCTCGGCGAAATGCAGACTCTCGCCGTAGGCGTGGGCGACCTCAAAAAAGTTCTCACCAACGTCAAGACACGCGGAATTGTCGGTGAGATCCAGCTCGGCGCGATACTCTCGGAGATTCTCTCTCCCGAGCAGTATGACGAGAACGTCGCAACCAAGAAGAACTCCAAGAACGTAGTCGAGTTCGCGGTCAGACTTCCCGCCGAGGACGACAGCTTCATCTACCTGCCGATAGATTCAAAATTCCCGGGCGATACATACGCCGCCCTGCGAGACGCTATCGAGGAGGGCGACAAGGATAAGATCAACCTCGCCGCCAAGGCGCTCACAACCACTATCAAGAACGAGGCTAAGGATATCCGCGATAAGTACATCGACCCGCCCAATACCACCGAGTTTGCGATTATGTTCCTGCCATTTGAGGGCTTGTACAGCGAGGTCGTAAACCGCGGTCTTGTCGAGGAGCTCCAGCGTAAATACAAGGTAAACGTCGCGGGACCCAGCACAATGGCGGCTCTGCTCAACTCCTTGCAGATGGGCTTTAAAACTCTCGCCGTCCAGAAGCGCAGCGCTGAGGTGTGGAACATTCTCGGCGCGGTCAAGACGGAGTTTGACAAGTTCAACGACGTGCTCGTCGCCACTCAGCAGAGAATCAATCAGGCTAACAACGAGCTCGATAAGCTCGTCGGCGTAAGGACAAGACAGATTCAGCGCAAGCTCTCGGGAGTTCAGAAGCTGGAGGATAATAATTCTGTATTAGAATTATCTGACGGCGAAGAATAAATATATCAGAAATCAAAGCTTCCCTGAAGCCGCTTATTACGGCGGTTCAGGGGAGCTTTTTGCGTAATTTAAAAAATCTTGAAAAAATATTAAAAAAGGGGTTGACAAACCGAAATCTATATGTTATATTAATGGCACAACAGGTTAATCAATCAACTAATTAACCAAATAATCAAAACAGAGAGGGACTTAAAAATGACAAACACAAAGAAAACAACAGGAAAAGTAATCGCAACAGTACTCGCGCTCGTAATCGCTTTATCATCGCTCAGCCTTATCGCCGCATCATCGGTATCGGCTCTTTCATATGGGGGCTCGGCTCAGGGCAACGCGGATCAAAAGACATTCGTATCTGTTATCGACAAAACAAAGGATATGAACACAACCGCCAAGGCTTACTACTTCAAGGCTCTCGGCAAGACAAAGAAGGGTTACGACTGGACATACAAGACAAACAATGATATCTTCACAGTAAAGTGCAAATACGACTTCGACGCTCACAAGTACACCTTCAAGATCACAGGCAAGGCAAAGGGAACAGCTAAGATCAAGCTTTGCTACAAGCAGAATGACTCAACTTGGGTAAAGGTTCCCATGACAATCAAGGTAGATGCTCAGAAGAACATCACAAGAGTCGCCTGATTAAATCAAAAAGAAATTTCTGAATAAAAATTTTACCTCTGCCAATAATAACGGCAGAGGTGATTTTTTATGAACAGATATTCAGATAAGCCGCCGCGCAGCAAGCGTGAGAAGGCAGGCTTTTACACAGCGCTTTCAG
>CACYDB010000038.1 GCA_902773035.1 uncultured Ruminococcus sp.
AGACGCTTGCTGTACTCGGAGATAGCGTCCGTCCAGTATTTTTCCTTGATTTTTCCGATACAGATTATGTTTACAGTCAGCATAAATACCTCAGAAAATGATTGACTTACCGTCGCTCTCACGCGGCGCGACGCTCAGAGTAAAGTCCAGATTACGCTTCATTCCGCAGACCTCAAGCGCGCTGAGATTGGTATTGAGCGCGAGCTCGGGGAGGTTGTTGTGCTCGGAAAGATGACCTAGCATTATCCGAAAGTTGCCGCATCGCACAAAGTCGGCGATTTCAGCCGCGCAGGCGTCGTTGGAGAGATGACCTCTGTCGGACAGTATCCTCGCCTTTACGGGCGGCGGATACATTCCGCGCTTGAGCATATTGACATCATGGTTCGACTCCACCACCGCAAAGTCGCTGTTCCTTATTAGCTCGCGGACGGGCTCGGTCATAACGCCCATATCCGTAGCGATAACAGCCCGTCTGCCGTCGGGAGTAAAGACCTGATAGCAGCAGCTTTCCCTTGCGTCGTGAGGTGTGTCGCAGCGCAAAACCTTCATATCACCCACCGCGATCTCATCCTCAATGACCTCGCATTTATTCTCCGCGGAGATGAGGTTCTTCTCAGCCATAGCCTCGAGCGTTCCCCTGCTCGCGTAAATCTTAATGCCGTGACGCTTCGCGAAAACCCTCACGCCCTGACAGTGATCCGTATGCTCGTGAGTCACAAACAGCGCGCCTATGGAGCTTATATCTATATTATTTTCATAAAGCATATTCTCGAGCTGCTTACAGCTTCTGCCCGCGTCGATCAGGACGCCCTCGCCCGACGAGCCTATATAGTAGCTGTTTCCGCTGCTTCCCGAGAAAAGCGGTACCACCTTCGCCAAATCAATTACCCCTTATCCGTAATATCCGCCGTGTCAGCCCCGATAAAGCCTATGAGCTCATCGGAGGCGGCTTCGATCTGAAATCCGATCTTTCCCGCGCTTATGAAGATCGTCTCGAAATCAAGCGCGGAAATGTCAAAGACGGTCTTGTAGTCCGACTTCATACCAATCGGCGAAACGTTACCCCTCGCGTATCCGCAGATCTTGACCAAGTCCTTGACGTGAGTCATCTCGAGGCTCTTTTCACCGACCGCTGAGGCGGCTTTTTTGAGGTTGAGCTGAGAGTTCACGGGAATGTCAAAGACATAGAAGGCGCCGCTCCTGCCCTTCGCGACAAGAGTTTTGAACACCTGCGACGGATCCTGACCCATAAGGCGCGCGACCTCGTTACCCTCGACAGCCTCCTTGCCGTGAGGATATTGCAGAATCTTATGCTCAATTCCCGCTTTTTCGAGAATACGCGTAACATTTGTTTTGATATTCTTCGCCAATTTGATCACCAACTTTTATTTTACCATAAACAAGCCTGTTTTTCAACACGAAAAGAGCCGGCTCAGAGAGTCGGCTCAAATGAGATAATTTGTCTTTTAAGTCCAGGAGAGCTTAAGCTTCTTCTTATGCTCCGCGCAGTCGGCAAGATAAAGGTTGATCAAGGTCTGATAAGGAATACCTGTCTCCTGCGCCTGCTCCTTAAAATAGTCGATAACCCTGTGGTCGATATTGATTGTGATTTGTTTTTTAAGCTTTTTTGCGTAGGGGTTTTTTACACCGTTGGAAAAATCATAATTATCTAACATCTTACTCACACCTTTCATAGTACTGTCTGGTTTCTCTCTTATCCGCTTTTCTTGCGGAAATAATGCGAATTACGGTTTCGGAAGCTCTGTAACAATGACATACAACAAGCAAATTCGCTTTAAAGCTTTGACCTAAAAGAATAAATCTTTCCTCCTCTTGTGAATGCTTGGGGTCAGGTATCATCAGCGCTTCTTCATCATAAAACACCGTGCTTGCTTCTTCAAATGATATTTTATGCTTTTTAATATTGATATCGTTTTAATTATTGTCCCACTCAAATCGTATTGTATCCATAATTATATTATAATTATATGAACAATATTGTCAATAGTTTTTTGAAAATAAAACGCAAAAAGAGCCGGCATTTCTGCCGACTCTGTACTTTATTCGTATAACGAATATCATCGCGCAAGCGATTTCATTCTTCATTCGCGCAGCGAATATCACTAATCACTAAAAAACTAAAATCTACTTAACCGCCTCGAAAGCCTCGCTCAGATCAAACAGGATATCGTCGATATGCTCCGTGCCGATTGAGAGGCGGATCGTATTCGGCTTAATGCCCTGCTCAAGAAGCTCCTCCTCGTTGAGCTGTGAGTGAGTTGTTGAAGCGGGGTGGATCGCCAGAGACTTAACGTCCGCGACGTTCGCGAGCAGTGAGAATATCTGCAAATTGTCGATGAACTTCTTAGCCGTATTATCGTCGCCCTTGATTTCAAAGGTGAAGATCGAGCCTCCGCCGTTCGGGAAATACTTCTTGTAAAGCTTGTGGTAGCCCGAATCCCTGAGCGACGGATGGTTGATATGCTCAACCTGCGGATGCTTTTTCAGGAAGTCAATAACCTTCGCGGTGTTGTAAGCGTGACGCTCAACTCTGAGCGAGAGCGTTTCAAGTCCCTGCAGGAAGATAAAGGCGTGGAACGGCGAAAGAGTCGCGCCTGTATCGCGGAGCAGGATAGCTCTGATGTATGTAACGAACGCCGCGCCGGGAGCAGCCTGAGTGAACACAGCGCCGTGATAGCTCGGATTGGGCTCTGAGAACTGAGGGAATTTACCGCTCGCAGCCCAGTCAAACTTACCGCTCTCGATGATAACTCCGCCGATTGCCGTACCGTGACCGCCGATAAACTTGGTCGCGGAGTGAACAACGATGTCCGCGCCGTACTCAATAGGTCTGAGCAGGAAGGGAGTTGCGAAGGTGCTGTCAACCACGAGCGGAATGTTGTGCCTGTGAGCGACCTCGGCTACAGCCTCAATATCAATAATATTAGAGTTCGGATTGCCGAGAGTCTCGATATAAAGCGCCTTTGTATTCTCGTCGATGGCATTCTCAAACGCGCCTTTCTCGTCGGGATCAACAAAGGTCGTGCTGATACCGTAGTTAGTCAGCGTATGCGCGAGCAGGTTATAGGTGCCGCCGTAAATCGTCTCCGCGGCGACGATGTTATCGCCCGCATGAGCGAGAGCCTGAATCGTATACGAGATAGCCGCCGCGCCCGAGGCTACGGCAAGAGCCGCGCTGCCTCCCTCAAGAGCCGCGATCCTCTCCTCAAAAACGGCTTGGGTGGGGTTTGTAAGCCTGCCGTAGATATTGCCCGCGTCTCTGAGTCCGAAGCGGTCAGCGGCGTGCTGACTGTCGTGGAAAACATATGAAGTCGTCGCGTAAATCGGAACGGCTCTGGCGTCTGTAACGGGGTCGGGACTTTCCTGACCGACGTGAAGCTGTTTTGTCTCAAATTTTAAATTTCTTTCTTTTAATGTACTCATTGTAATACCTCCGTAAATGTTAAATAATGTTTTGAAATTGAGAAAAGATTAAATTCACATTCGTATGGTATTACAACATCGTATGTGGAAATGTTTCATAAAATCACCTTATTCATATATAACCTATCAAGTTCGTAGGCTTTACGTATATAATACCATAAAAATTCGTTTTGTCAAGACTTTTTTTCACATATCAAAATTTTTCACAGAAAAAAAGACTGCCCGAAAGCAGTCTTTTGATTAAAAATTAATTAGATATAGCTTGAAGAAGCGGGTAGACCAAGCTGATACAGAGCCCACTCCTCTTTCTCGCGCATGGACACTCTGTCGAGCGCTCCGTCATAGCTATAACCCAGCAAGCCTAGTACGCCGTGAGCCGTCAGATACGCCATCTCACGCTGAAAAGAATGGTCATAAGCTACGGACTGGTCAACAGCCTTCTTGACAGAAATAACAATGCTGCCAAGCTGCTTAGCTCCCGTGACCTTGTCCACATCAAATTCACCGTTTTCCCCTGCCGGCAGAGAAATCACAGCCTCGTCGGTAGTCATACCGAGGTATTCCTCGCTGAGCTTCTGAAACTCATTATCATCGGTGAAAGTAACCCCTATTTCAGCAGAGCCCTTAAAGCTCTCGGACTCAAGGATTGCGTGACAGCAACGTCTGATGAGCATTCTGATACCTGTCGGTATCTTGACTTCTTTTTGACAGTCTGTAATTACTACCCTGAGCTTATCTGCCATAACCAGTCATCCTTCCCGGTTAAACTATCTCAATCGGTATTCATTTTTTCAAGCAAGGAGAGCAGTACGTCTTTTTCCTCGTCATCAAAGCAAGAGAGCATTTCGACAATTCTCAGCGAGCGGTATCTGTACGCCTCGTCAGCGATTTTCGCTCCCTCGTCGGTAAGAGAAATCACCATAGTACGCTTGTCAATACTGCTCGGAACCCTGATAATAAAGCCCTTATTAGCCAGCTTGGTGAGCACCTCACTCGCTGAGGCTGGCTTGACATTCAGCTTTTCTGTCATTTCACGCTGCGTCATACTGCCGTTTTCTCTCAGGAGTATCAAAACTCTCCTCTGGCTCTTTTTGCCCTCGTAGAGAAAATGAGTTTTCTGTTCAAGATCGCGGATGTTCAAAAGAATTTTGTCGTTAACATCCTTATTCTCATAATCAGACGCTGTAATGACGCTCTTCTCTATCTTATCTGACATCTTAATTCCCCGTCACTTAATTAGGTACCTTGAGATGTACTCATATTATAATACAAAATCAAGCTTTTGTCAAGGTATCCTAACATAAAAAAATAGAAATTTCTCAGTTTTTAAAAATTTTTTGTATAAATACGTTAAAAATCACTAGTTTTCCACTATTATTTAACCACGCAATAATATTGTATACAACTTGTTATTATTATACTGCTTTTTGGTGAATTTGTCAATATCCATTGTAAATTATTCACATATTACACACCTATATAACCATTCTTTGTGAGCTATTCATACAATTCAGCGTTTTTATTATACAAGAAAGATTTACTTTTGATATTTTTTACAACAAAATGGTGAAAGAAAACGGACAGCCTGTGAGCTGTCCGCCTGATTCATTCTCACGCCTGAGCGCTGAATTTTTGTCTGACCGAGTTGAGCTTGTTGCAATCCGCCTCATCAGAAGGATACCAGCCCTTAGCCTGCATTTTCAGGTAGATTTTATCCTGCATATCAAGCGAGCTGTTCAGCGAGCCCGTAAAAGCCGCGTGAACGTCTGTTGTTGATGACTCAATCGCGCCGTGCATATACAGGTCGCACGCGCCCTTCTCAAGCATAAGCATATTTTCCATTAAGCTTCTGTCGTCCATATTTACCTCCTAAAGCAAGCCGTAGATGTTCTGAAATATTTCCTTGTGCCGCCGCTCCATATCCTGAGCGAAGCCCTTGAGCTCGCCGTCCTGAAGCTGTGACGAAAGCTCGCGGCACTGAGTCTGATAATACTGCTCGTGACCGAGCGCGTCCTCTACATAGAGGAGTTCCTTAGATGTCATAAAAAATCCGCCTTTCATAATTTCGGCAAGCCTGCCGTTGAAATTATTATAGACGGAAATTTTCAAATTATTCTTTTTTATCGAAAGCCCTGCGGTTGTTATACAAAAACATCACGATCGCCATAACGACGATGATCACGTAGCCGATGACCGAGAACAAATCGGGAATGTCGGCGAATACGAAAAAGCCCAGCGCCGAGGCAAAAATAATCTGGCTGTAGTCGTAGATCGAGATCTCCCTCGCGGGAGCGTAGGTATAGGCGGCTGTGATCGAGAACTGTCCTCCCGCCGCGGTAAGTCCCGCCAGAATCAGCATAATGAGCTGATACGGTGTGAACATTTTGAAATTGAATATCATCAGCGGTATCATCGCGATGCAGCTCACGCCCGAGAAAAACAGAACGATAAAGCTGCCCTTCTCTCCCCTTTTGCCGAGAGCGCGAACCATCGAGTAAGCCGCGCCGGCGGCGGCTCCGCCCGCAAAGCCGCATAAGGACGGGAGAAAATCGGCGTTCGCAAAGCTCGGCTTAACGACGAACATCGCGCCGAAGAAGGCTCCGAGCAGTATCAGAACCTGCGGCAGCTTTAGCTTTTCCTTTAAGAATATCAGTGAGAACGCCACCGCGAAGAACGGCGACATCTTGTTGAGAATCGACGCGTCGCCGAGTGCAAGGTGGTCAACGGCGTAGAAGTTGCCGAGGATACCGAGCGTACCCGCAAGCGAGCGGCCTATCAGCAAAGGCAGGTTTTCCTTATGAAAATGAAAGCTCTGCCTGTCCTTGATCATAATGACGAGCGCGAAGATAAAAGCGATAAAATTGCGGAAAAAGCCCTTCTCAGCGGTCGGCAGATCTCCCGAGAGCCGCACGAACATATTCATCAGCGCGAAGCACAGCGCCGACAATATAATAAAAAGTATTCCCAAATTCTTCCTGCTGACTTTCAAAATCTTCGCCTCCGTAAAAATAATAGCACAACAGACGCTTTTTTGCAATTGTCAAAAATTCGGGCTTGCAATTTTTTATAAAATAAGGTACAATGCAAATATGTTTTTAAAGGGAGGAAAGACTTATGGCAGATAACATCAAAAACGAAGAAATAAACGAGGAAATCATAATCATTGAGCTCACCGACGACGAGGGAGTAACCACTGAGTTTGAGTATCTCGACACGATCTCATTCGAGGGCGAGGAATACGTTGTACTCATTGAGAATATCGAGGAAGCGGACGGCGTGATCATTCTGAAGATCGTATCCGTAGACGACGAGAACGAAACCTACGAGGGCGTTGAGGACGAGGAAACAGTTCAGAAGGTATACGAAATCTTCCGCGAGAACCGCAAGGACGATTTTGAGTTTACAGACTGAGTAAAGGCAGAAGCAGGGAGCAAGTTCCCTGCTTTTTTATTTGCAACGCAAATTTCATTCGCCGCAGGCGATTTTCATTCTTCATTCGCTAAGCGAATTTCATTTATTATTAATGAAGAATGAAATTACTTCGTAATGAAATAATGCTCCGCATAATGATATTAATCGCAAGCGATTAATAACTTACCACTAAAAAAGGAGTCGTCAGCCGACGACTCCTTTTCAATTAGTAAACTATAACCGGCATACCTACATAAGCCTTGGAGTAGACCTTGGAAACTGCCGCGAGCGGTGTGTTTACACAGCCGTGCGAGCCGTTGCCCTTGTAGATCGAACCGCCGAACGCCGAACGCCATGTCGCGTCGTGGATACCCTGACCGTCGCTTGTGAAGCCGAGCCAGTAGTTGACCGTTGTATCCCAGCTTGAACCGCCGTATGATCCGCGAAGTCTCGCGGGCGATTTCTTGCTGATAACATGGTGCAGACCCTTGGTGGTCATACGGTCGCCGATGTTACCCGTAACAACGGGTGTTGAAACGTAGAGCTTGTTGTTTACGTACATAAACAGCATCTGGGTGTCGATGCTTACCTCAACCCATGTGCCCGAGGGTGCGCTGCCGTACAGCGAGTTTGACTTCGCCTTGACCGCTACCTTCTTAGAGCCGCCGTAAAGCTTTTCGTTAGCAACGAGCTTATAGGGCTTGACCGCGAACTTGTAAACCTTGCCTGTCTTGAGTCGGTTGGAGAAGTAAGCGCAGTTTGTGGTAGTTGTAAGGCTTCTCCAGCTTCCGTTAGCTCTCTGAACGAACACCTCATAGCCTGACGCGCCGTATACCTGAGTCCACGCGAGAAGCGCTTTGTTGAGGAAGGACTTTGCGGAGAGATCGGTGATGCCCTTGATGCCCGCCGATGAGGATACTATCTTCATCGGACCCGCGTAATTCTTCTTGTTATATGTACGAACGCCTCTTACCTTGTAGACGTAGTCCGCGCCCGTAGTGATATTCTTGTCTGTATATCTTCTCGACTTGAGAGTGGCGATAAGCTTTTCCTTAGCGCTGCCGCTCTTTTTGTAGAGCTCATACTTTGTAGCCTTGGGAACCTTGCTCCAGGCGAGCTTGATAGCCTTGGCGCCTACGCTCTTAGTGATGAACTTCTCGGGAGCGAGAAGCTTTGTCATAGTCTTTTTGCCCTTACCGTTGCTGTAGGAGAGGTACTTGCTCTTTTTGCAGCAAACGATGATCTTGTACTTGTAAACAGTACCCGAGCTGAGCTCCTTATCTGTAAAGCCTGTCTTTTTAGTCTGACCGTAGTACAGATAACCCTGCATCTTGCCCTTTGAGTTTTCAACGCTGCGGTATACAAGATACTTGGCGGCGAACTTGCTCTTAGACCACTGAACCTTGAGAGAGTCGCTCTTCTTGTCCTTGATAACAACCTTGTTGACCTCGGGAGCCTGAGTCAAGTCAGTGAAGTAAACAGGAGCGCTGTTTGTAGTATAATCCTTTGTTACGCGGTAAGCGTAGATTCTGTATCTGTAAACAGTTGCGGGGTTAAGACCCTTGTTCTTAAAGCTCTTTGTATTAGCGCCCGTTGTTTTAACGGTCACATAATCGCCGTACTTGCCGTTTGAGCCGAGAGTCGCGCGCTGGATAACGTACTTTGTAGCGTTTGCGCTGAGGCTCCAGCTCAGGCTTGCGGTAGTTCTCGCTAATTTAGCGATGAAGTTCTTAACCTTCGCGGGTGTGATTTTCTTGATCTGAGTGGGAGGCTGAGTCGTGGGCTGAGTAGCCTCTGTGGTGGGCTGAGTAGCCTGAGTTGTAGACTCTGTAGCCTCCGTAGTGGGCTCTGTAGCCTCGGTAGTAGGCTCGGTAGACTCTGTAGAACCGGTGGGCTCTGTTGATTCAACAGGCTCTGTAGTTACCTCCTGAGTAGCCTCGACGTCGAGTGCGCGAGCCTTGGGAGCGCCTGTCTTTTGAGGCGCCTCCGCCGCGCTGACGGAGAAGGAGAAAGGAACTACAGTCGCTATAAGCATAACCGATAATACGATCGCAACAAATTTTTTCATATAAGCAACTTCTTTCTCATTAAATTAATACTTTTTCATTTATGTATCAAAGCTATTTTACCGCTAAAAACCTGCTTTTTCAAGGCTTTTTTGAAAATTTATCAATGTATACAAATTTTGGATTGTCGGCGAGAATTTTCTGCCATTTGCACAAAGAACGCTTGGTCAAAATGTAAATATTGCACAATAAATGTCGCCGA
>CACYDB010000039.1 GCA_902773035.1 uncultured Ruminococcus sp.
CATATCCAGATGACTCACGACCCGCATATGCAGTCTGAGCTGATTCGGAAAATCGGCGAGGGTATATGCGCCGAACGCGCTACAAGTGAAATCTGCGACGAGTTCATCAACCGCTTTCTTGAGGCGGACGTTGAGTTCGTCAAGCAAATCGCCACTGACGTAAAGGACGTTAAGGCGGGCGTGATAACGCTTTTGCTCGGCAAGGAAAAAATCCCCGTCGAGCATTTTGACGAGGACGTGATAGTCGTCACAAAGGAGCTGACTCCGTCTGTCGCCGCGAGGCTTGACAGGGAGCGCACAAAGGCTATCGTCACCGAGATCGGCAGTCCGAATTCTCACTCAGCCCTGCTGTTAAAGGCGATGAACATTCCAAGCGTCACGAGCATCAAGGACGCGGACAAGCTCTTTAAGGACGGCGATACCGTCACCGTAAACGGCGACTCGGGCGAGGTATTTGAGGCAGAATAAAACAGCAGGTTGTAGTTCAAGTTCAGTGAACACAGCCTGCTTTTTGCGACAATATTTGAAATCACTGCTTTTTTCATTGACTGCGAGGCGATGTGATAATATAATAATAGGAGAAGGTTTTTAAACGCTCCTTTTGAATGGATTTTGAGGAAAGCATATGAAATTACGCTGGTTATTCTACGTTCAAAATCTGGATATCGTCTTTGTTGAGATGGTTTGCGCTTTTTTATTCTGGACAGTTCTGATGTTACTGCTGAATGAAAAGGCGAGGCGGATCATCGGCGCCGTCGCGGCTGTATTATCGTTATCCGCTATCATGTTTATGACAGTATTTATGCGCTCCTCAGCGGATGGAATAAGAGCCAGTTTTATTCCGTTCATTTCCTTCGTCAACGCTCAAAGTAACGTCGAAATATACCGCTCGATGCTGATGAACGTTTGCCTGTTTCTGCCGCTGGGACTGAGTATGCCCTTTGCCCTCTCGGGAAAAGTCAGGCGCAACGTGATAATAACGATCGTATTCGCGCTGCTTCTCTCCGCGGGAGTTGAAGCGATACAGTTTGTTTTCCGCTCAGGTATGTGTGAAACAGACGACGTCATAATGAACACATTCGGCGCGTTGATAGGCACGCTTTCATTTTTGATTTGCGGCGGAGTGTCAAGACTCAGGAGCAAGCATATCCACAGACATAGAGGTAAGTAATATGAGCATAGCTCTCACAGAAGCTCAAAAAGAAAAGTTCATAACATATATTGATTTACTGGCGTCTGTTTTGAACAAGACCGAGCCGCCCGCGCTGCCCGAGGACTTTGACTGGGGCTTCATTCTGAGAACGGCGGAGCGTAATTCGGTGCTCAACCTTATCGGCTACTGTATGGATAAGGTCAACGTCAAGCCGCCTAAGAAAATGTACGACTATATCCTTAACAATCTTAACTTTGAGATTTTGAAGGAGACCTCGCAGATTCACGACGTCGAGCTGATTCTCAGGGATTTTGACGACGAGGGTATCCGCAACGTCGCGCTGAAGGGCTATTTTATGAAGCGCCTGTACCCGCAGTCCGATTTCAGAACTATGGGCGATATTGATATCCTTGTTGACAGAAAGAACTTTGGAAAGATAAAGCGGATTTTTGAGAATCGCGGCTTTGAGGACGCGAATGTTATAAAAAGTAAAGAAATACACTTCCTCAAGGATCTGATGTATTTTGAAATCCACTCCGATTTAAGCGAGAGATACGAGGGCTATTACGACGACATCTGGGACAGAGTCACTCTCCGCGAAGGTTACAAGAGTTCCTATGAGATGAAGCCCGAGGATTTTTACGCCTATATGCTCTACCACAGCGGAAAGCACTTCTCCGCGGGCGGTATAGGCATAAGAATGATAATGGATATTTACGTTTTTCTCACAAAGTATCCGAGCTTGGATTTTGATTACATCAGCCGTGAGCTCGACAAGATGGGACTCGGTGCCTTTGAGGAAGGCTGTCGAAAGCTCGCGTTCAACTGGTTCTCGGATGAGCCGACGGTTATCGACGAGCTCGGCGAGTTTATAATGTACTGCTCTACCTTCGGCGACAGAAAGGTGAATTTCTATCAGTCAGGTCAGAAAACGGGCAATAACTTCTGGCTCAAGCAGGTTTTCATCCCGTATAAAAGTATGCGTTCACGCTATCATTATCTCGAAAAGGCTCCTGTTTTATTGCCGTTTTCGTGGGTTCAGTACTGGTTCACCCGAGTGTTTATCGCGAAAGATTTGAACCTCAAGGAAGGCTTCTCCGACAGAGCAGTTAACCTGGATGAACAGGACGCTGAATTTATGAACAAGCTAATGCAAGACCTGGAAATTGAATGATTTAAAGTCAAAAAAGCTCCTGCAACTAGCAGGAGCTGATTTTTTATATCACTCGTCACCGCGGCTACCGTTCCTCTTGCCGTATTTGAGCTTAAAAATATTTAGTATCAAGATCAGCGCGGCGACCACGAGAATCATTATAGCGAAGATTATCATCAGAAAGGCGTTGTTGCCGTCCTTGGAAGGAGTGGTTATCTTTTCGTAGTCACCGTCGCCGCTGTATTCATCGTCACCGCTGTCATCACTGTCGAGATTATCGTCCTCGGCTATGCTTTTGGACTTTGAGCCGTCAAGGCTCTTTCCCTTGGATTTAGCGGAGCCTGAAAATGAGCGTCCGGATGTTCCCGAACGTGAGGAGCCCGAAACTGAGCCGCCGATTGACGTCACCTTACAGGTCGCGGAGGTTGGCAAGGAGAAATTCTTCGCCTTCACGTCAACGCAGTCGGAGGCGGCAATCTTTATCTCCGCGTTTTCATCGGAAATGAGCTTATACCTCACCGTGAACAACAGCGGAGCATTGCCGAGCTTCAAGCCGTTTTCGCAGAGGAATACTACCTTGGTTTTCCCCGCGTCATCATACGCCCTGACCTTGCTCGCGGGAGCGTTAGCCTTAACCTCCCGAAACGAGAGCTTATCGACGTTGTAGCTGAGTTCAAAGGACGCGGCGCTCAGAATTTTCGGCGACTTCATCATCACCTGAACATCAAAAATGCGGTTACTCCTCGCCTCGACATCATTCGTCACGATCGCGTCGTCGGAAGCGTTCGCGACAGTTCCCGACATCAGCATAATAACGCTCAGCGCGATGACAACGCCGCGGCTCAGCAGTATTTTAATTA
>CACYDB010000040.1 GCA_902773035.1 uncultured Ruminococcus sp.
CTCGCTCATCGACTCGGAAAGCTCGGTGTGAACTGTCTTTGAGAGCTGAGTGTCGTTGACCTTGATCGAGCTTGAGGTATCGTTCTTGATAACTTTTTCCTCGCCCGCGTGAGCGGTCAGCGTCATTGTGTTGGCTGAGGCGAATACGCAGAGCATTACGGCGACGAATGATGTCGCGAGTCCCAGGGCTACCTTACGTCTGAGGAAGGCAGGCTTCTCAGCGTGTCTGAATTTATTCTCAGCCCTGCGAGCCTTTGAGTAGGCGATAGCGGAGGTCGAGAGTCTCTCGGCACCCTGCTTACGCTTGTTCATATAGTGGAGCTCAACTCTGCTCGGCTTTGAGGCCTTACGCTTCTGCTTTTTCTCCTTATGCTGAACAGCCGCGTCGGCGATAAGCTCACGGCTTATCCTTACGAATTTCTTGACCGACTTGTGAGAATATCTGTTCAGCCTTTCCTTGCTTGTAACGGTTTCAATCTCATTGAAACCGTCTATACTGATGAATTTAGTCTTCATTCTTAACACCTTTCCAAATGATTTGTAACAGATTTGTAACAAATTTTGTAACCATTATAACAAAGAAGTTACAGAATTGCAACCATTTGGAGCAAAATAAGCGTATTGCACAACAAAATCGCACACCGTGTACGCTTTTCGTTAGATTGGTTGTTTTTATTAATCGCTTGCGATTAATATCATTACGTAGTAATTTCATTTAATTAAATGATGAATGAAGAATGAAATCGCTTGCGCGATGATATTCGCTTGCGCGAATGGGGATGATATTTGCTGCGCGAATAAATTAAGCTCCCAAGTGGGAGCTTAATTAATATACATTATGTTTAAATCTACATCGCCGGGGATTCCGCTGACCTTGCCCTCCTTGGAGTACTGGAGCATAAGGTAGTCGTTCTCGTAGGGCTTGCCGAAGTCGGAGTACCAGACCTCACTTTCATTGAAGTCCTCAGCCCCAAGGAAGCCGTCGCTTTCTATATATACCGCGGTCTTGTGACCGTTCTTTTCGAGAACCTTGCGGAATACAGAGGCGTTTTTGAGCCCCTGAGCATAGCTGAGGTTTTCGATTCTGGTTTCCTCGTCCTCGAGCTTTTCAAGGTCGTACGCTATGGGCAGGCTGAGCTTTCTGCCGTCGAGGAGCTTTGTGATGTATTCAGCTTCCTCACGAGCTTCATCCTCGGTCAAAGCCTGACTGAAAAAGTATCCGCCGACCTTTATGCCCGCCGCTTTAGCGTTGTCGATATTGTCAAGCGCGGTTTTGTCCGTGTACAGTCCGCCCTCGGCGCCGTAGCCTCTGCCTCCGAGACGTATCATCGCGAAGTCGATTCCCGACTTTTTGACCTTCTTCCAGTCGATATCGCCGCTGTAGGAGCTGACGTCAACGCCCTTTCTTATCAGCCTTTCAGCCTTTTGAATGGCGGCTGAGGTGGCTTTTGGAGCCTTAGTGACTGCCTGAGAGGTCGTCGCCTCAGTCTCAGAGATCTCGGTTTTACCCGCGCAGGCGGTAAATACCGCGCATAATGATATTATTAATAGTATAGATAAAAGCCTTTTCATTTTGATCACCGTAAGAATGTTATCACAAAATATTAAAAAAGTAAATAATATGTGTTGATTAAATTGTCTTTTTGAAGTATAATAGCTATATATGCGTTAAAAGGGGGTGTAGCTATGGCTGACAAGATGAGCAAGGAAGAGCTTTTGGAAGCGATTGATAAAAGTAAGACGATCGCCGACCTGTTCACGCTTGTCAAGGAGCAGGATATCAATATGCGTATGCATACCGTGCAGGGCGCGAGTAATACCAAGCCCAAGAAGCTTGAGATCCGCTCATTCCCACCGAACGCTACATACCTCGACAGACTCAAGGCGGCTGTAAAGCTGACGGTGGAGAACACTAAATAATCAGTTGTAAGTGGTAAGTTGTAAGTGGTAAGCTTGTTGATCTGAGTTCTTACCACTTATCACTTACCACTTCTCACTTCTAGGAAAACGGCAGCTCTTTAGTGTTGAATTATATCTTTATGTGATATATAATAGGTATAGATTATTATTTGGGAGTGATAACGTGAAAAAATTTATTTCTGTCCTGACGGCGGTTCTGATTGCCGCGCTGAGCTTTACGATCTGCGCGAGCGCCCGTTCCTACGGTAAATATCAGAACGGCGACGTCAACCGTGACAACGGTCTGTCCATCAAGGACGCGACTCATATCCAGGAGTACCTCGCCAAGCTTCGCAACTACGATAACATCCAGATGAAGCTCGCCGACGTTGACCTTGACGGCTCCGTCAGCATTAAGGACACAACCTACATCCAGAAGGTGCTCGCGAAGCTCGCGGTTATGCCCGAGGAGGCGACCGTCGAGACTGAGCCTGTTCATACGGCTCCCGTGACCGAGCCCTCAAAGGCTACCGAGCCTGTCACCACCGTGCCTGTCACCACCGTGCCGCAGCCGACCGATCCCGCCGTTGAGCCCGAGGGAGATGTCGATACGAACATCAAGATCTCGTTCAGAAACAGTCTCAAATGGAGCAAGGTTTACTTCTATTTCTACAGCTCCGACGGCAAGAGTCAGGTCAAGGATTACCCGGGCGTAGCTCCCGAAAAGTCGGGAACCTCCGCGGGCGACGACATCTACACATACACAATCGACGTCTCGAAATTCGACAGAGTTGTGTTTAACAACAATTCCGAAAAATCAATGGATGTTTCGCTGAGCCTAGCCTCAACGGGCTTCTATCCGAAATCAAAGGGAACGGACGGTAAATATATCGTGGAGAAATACAGAGCAGGCACATTTAAGCGCGGCAAGCTTACAAAAACAACTCTTACATACTCAACGGGCTACGAGAAGAAAATCTGGATCTACACGCCCGCAAACTATTCGGCAGAGGCGTCGTTCGACTATCCCACCATTTATATGTGCGACGGTCAGAACCTCTTCTCAGACCATACCGACGGCTACGGCGGCTGGGACGTTGAGGGCGCTGTTGACGGACTTCTCGCCAATACGGGCAGAGGCTTTATCGCCGTAGGCATTGACAACGGCAACTCAAAGCGTGACAGTGAGCTCACGCCCAACCTGGGCGCGATAAACTCCGAGCTCCCCGCGAATGAGAGATCTCATTATTCAAACGGCACGGGCAAGGCGTTCTCCGACTTTGTGGTCAACAAGGTTATGCCCTACGTCCGCGAGAACTACAAGAGCTCCGCAAAGCGTGAGGATAACATCATCTGCGGTTCATCCTCAGGCGGTCTTGAGGCGTTCTACATCGGTATGGAGCACAAGGATAAGTTCTCAACCATAGGCGCTCTGTCACCCGCGTTCCTGCTGTTCGGCGACGCGACATGGAACACTTATCTCGGCAAGTTTGATTTATCAGGCGAAGATATACCCAAGCTTTATCTCTACTGCGGCAACAGCTCCAAGGACAGCCTTGAGCAGAACCTCTTTACCTACACCGACGAGATGTACAAGCGCCTGAAAAAGCTCGGCTTCCCCGAGGATAAAATCA
>CACYDB010000041.1 GCA_902773035.1 uncultured Ruminococcus sp.
TATTCTATCATATCGGCGACGGAATTACAACAAAATAATTATCATTTTTTAATCTGTAACCTTTTTAAATCAATCGGCTTTGTTGACACAATGATAATATTATGATAAAATTATGATAAGATAAATGACGAGGTGATTATTATGATGAACATCAGACCCGTATCGGATTTAAGGAACAAATATCCCGAGATCGAGCAACTTGTACTCGGCGGCGAGGAAGTATATCTCACCAAAAACGGCTACGGCTCAATGGTGGTTATGAGCATTGAGCAGTATTCAAAGCTCAAGGACGCGCTGGAGATGAAGCTCGACGAAGCTGACTTTCAGGCTGAGACGACCGATGAAAGACTAAGCCACGACGAATTGTTCTCAAAGCTGAGAGGGCGTATCAGCAAATAGTATAATCTGACATTAAAGGCGGCTCACTGTGAGCCGCCTTTGTTGTTGTTATTTATCAGATGTTGGTAAATAATACAGTTTTCCATTTTTTGATACCACTTGAATATCCTCTAAGTAATAGTCAGTTGCATTGAGCTTGTGTTCATCAATATGACCAGTGCTTTGAGTTTCAATCTTTTTTGCAATATCATCTTCAATCGCACGATATTTAAACTTATCATTTATTAGTCCCGGAACTAAATGAACTACAGCATCTAATCTTGTTCTCTTTCGCTTTGCTTCTTTATAATCTATTTTCAGCTTATCTGTCATTTCACTGTGCCAACCAGTGAGGCTTTCCAGTGTATCTTTAACCTGTTTAGTATATGCAGGCAGCAACGCCTCACACTGATTTCTTGAAACAGCGCCAAGATTCAATGTATATCTGAGGTCTGAAATACTATATAAAACATCAAGCAATGATTCCTGATACATATACCAATTATGCGCTTCTGTTAGTTCTTTTTTATAATTCTTATAGTCGATATCTGTTTTTTTCGCAAAATCATTAAGTGTTAAATTTGCTTGACCTAACAATTGTGTGCATTCTTCTTCAAGACTATCTAACTGTGCAATTTTAGACAACCTTAACTCATCATTCTCCAAAATCTCGACCTGGAAATTAGCAATTTTTTTTACATGAGCAATCAAAGAAAATACTCTACTCCTAAATTCATTATCTTGAAAACTTTTAATTTTTGAAACGCCCTCTTTAATTTCACCCAACTCAGCATTGATTTGAGGCATATAATATTGTCCTACAATCATAGCGCCAACGCTCATAGCTGACGAGGCAACATTAGACACAACTGCAGGCCCCTTTTGAGCATTAACTGCTACCAAATTTGCGTGTCCTTTGATTCCATTTTCACCTCTATAAAAACCTCTTACAGCCCCTGACATAGATTTAGAATTAGTAAGTCTTGCCCCTGAAGGAATGATTGCTTTATATAAAACTTCCCCACCTGCTTTAGCTGCTTGAGTAACATTATTGGCAGCATTTCCAACCTGTACAAAATTAGGAATCAGACTATTTACATGGGCAAGCACCTTACTATCGGTTATTTCTACAAGCTTGTTTTCGTCTTTAAATGTTTCTGCCAGAAACATCTCCATTTGAATCTCCAGCTTATTTGAATCATCCTCAGTAACTTGAGTATTATCATCTCTCAAAACAAGTGTTGTACGTTCCAGCGGAATGCCATTCTCATCAATATTATTAGATTTATTTTTTATTTATATCACTACACAAATCACAATTATTACTGCAACAACTGCACAAACGCCTATCACATATTCCATTAATACAACTTTCCTCCTTGTTTTATATGCTATACTACTTCGATATCTAAATCGTCTACTCAACCCTATCACATTTTGACCTTCGGATAAGTTTCCACAGACTGATCAAAGATCCAATTGAATAGCTATCTTTAAATATTTAAAAATCAAGAAACACCTTGTTTATGCGCCTTTCTGGGCTAACTACTCCTTTATTTTAGACATTAACGCTACCGTCTCGACGTGCGGTGTGCGAGAGAAGAGGTCTACGGGGGTTAATTCTTCTACGGAATAATCATTCTCCGCGAACTGCTTTAAGTCCCTCGCCAAAGTCTCGGGGTCGCAGGATACGTAGACGACTCTCTCGGGCTTCATACTGACGATCGTTTCAATCAGCGCGCTGTCGCAGCCCTTGCGCGGAGGGTCTATGATCACGACGTCGGGGCTTATCCCCTCTTGCCTGAGCTTCTCCGCGGCTGAGGACGCGTCGGAGCAGATGAACCTCGCGTTGCCGACGTTGTTCAGACGGGCGTTTTCCTCGGCGTCACGGACGGCGTCGGCGATGATCTCAACGCCGATGAGCTCTTTGCACCTGTCAGCCATCGTAAGCCCGATCGTGCCCGTGCCGCAGTAGAGGTCGAGGAGAACCTCGCCTCCCTTCAAGTCCGCGTATGAGGCGGCGAGCTTATAAAGCTTCTCGGCTTGACCGCGGTTGACCTGATAGAACGACAGCGGAGAGAGCTTGAATTTTTTGCCGCAGAGCTCGTCCGTTATATAGTCGCTGCCGAATACTACGCGGTTTTTATCGCCGAGAATGACGTTTGTATTTTCTTTATTAGAATTAACAATCAGGCTTTTGAGGTTGCCGAACTCCTTTTTCAGCGCGTCCGCGAGCATATCCTCGCGTTTGAGCCCGTTGCCGTTGACGACAAGGCACACCATAAGCTCGTCAGTCATTTCCGCGTATCTTATGTAGAGGTGGCGGAGCTTTCCCCTGCCCGTACGCTCATCATAGACCGTCTGATTCGTCGCGTTCATAAACTCGGCGACAATACGCGCGATCCTGTTAAAGCTCTCGGGCTGCAGCAGGCAGTCTGAGCAGGGAATTACGCGGTGACTGCGGCTCGCGTAGAATCCGAAATCTACGCCGCTCTCGGTCATACACGCGGGGAGCTGAGCCTTGTTTCTGTAGCGGTCAACTCTGTCATTCGGGACCGTGGGATTGATTCTGAGCCCCTCAAAGCCGCCGATTCTCTCAGCGGCGTCCTTGACTCTGTTGTATTTTATTTCTAATTCGGAATTATAATCAATGTGACGGTAGACGCACCCTCCGCACCTTGAGAACGCGTCGCAGTCGGGCTCAATACGGCTCGGCGAGGGCGTTATGATACTCTCGATCTTGCCGTAGGCGTAGGTTTTCTTTAGCTTTAAGAGCCTTACCTCAAGCTCGTCGCCGACCGCTGACATCGGCACAAATACGACTATGCCGTCCTCAGTCCTGCCGACGCCGCTTCCCTGCGCCGTCATTGAGCTTATTTTCAGTTTTATAATATCATTCTTTTTCAAATTCATAGCAGCACCTAAACCTGATACATTATACCTGATTTATTGTACCATTTAAGAGATAATTTGGCAATATGCGAGAAAAGTAAAATATTTTCAAAAAAGGTATTTATTTTTCCGTTCAAAAGCAATATAATATGGTTAGATAATTGAAATGAGGTATTCCTATGAAATACGACCATCTCTTAGACAATAAAAAACGCATACATTTTATCGGAATCGGCGGCAGCGGAATGTGCCCGCTGGCTGAGATCCTTATGAGCGAGGGCTTTGAGATTCAGGGCTCTGATATGAACGAGGGCGAGACTCTCGACAAAATCAAGGGCTACGGTATCCCCGTGTTTATGGGACACAGGGCTGAGAACATCGAGGGCGCTGAGCTTATCGTTTACTCCGCGGCTGTCAAGCCCGAGAATCCCGAGCGTAAGGCGGCTGAGGAGAAGGGTATCCCCTGCATTGAGCGCAGCGTAATGCTCGGCATTGTGTCAAGACGCTACAACCGCAGTATCGCGATCGCGGGTACTCACGGCAAGACCAGTACCACGGGTATGCTGACTCAGGTGCTCATCGGAGCGGGCTTTGACCCGTCGGCAATCATCGGCGGCAAGCTTCCCTTCATCAACGGCAACAGCTACGTCGGTCACAGCGACATCCTCGTCTGCGAGGCTTGCGAGTACGTTGACACCTTCCTCGAGCTCACGCCGTTTATCTCGGTTATCCTCAATGTTGACGCGGATCACCTTGACTACTTCAAGAACCTCGACAACATCAAAAAATCCTTCAACACCTTCGCCAAGCAGACTACGGGCGCGCTCGTACTCAACGGCGACGACGCCAATACATTAGACGCCGTTAAGGACGTCAACCTCGTCAAGATCACCTACGGTCTGAGCGACAAGAACGACTACTACGCGGCAAACATCAGCGCTGACAAGGGAGTTCACGAGAGCTTTGACCTTATGAGACGCGGCGAGAAGCTGTGCACAATCAACCTAATGGTACCGGGTAAGCACAACATCTACAACGCTCTGGCTGCAGCGGCGACGGCTCATTACCTCGGCGCAAACGCTAAGGAGATCGCGGAGAATTTAGGCAAATTCGGCGGCGTTCACAGACGCTTTGAGATTCTCGGCAATCCCGGCGGTATCACCGTCGCGGACGACTTCGCTCACCATCCGACAGAGCTCAAGGCTACGCTCAACGCGGCTATGAAGATGGGCTTCAACAAGGTATGGGCTGTGTTCCAGCCTCACACCTTCTCGAGAACGGCTATGCTTCTCGACGACTTCGCGGAAGCACTCCAGATTCCCCACGAGGCGATCATCTCGGAGATCCTCCCCGTCCGTGAGACAAACACCTACAACATCTACAGCAAGGATTTAGGCGCGAAGGTTCCGGGCTCAAAGTGCATTGACACCTTTGAGGACATCACGGAGTACGTCACCACTCACGCAAAAGAGGGCGACTTGATTCTGACGATGGGCGGCGGCAACGTATATATGTGCGCGAATATGATACTCGCCAAGCTCAAGGAAATGTACAGCGAGGAAAAATAATAATAAATGCTTCGGGCAGGAAAGTTAATTGCTTTCCTGCCCGATTTTTTATGTAATACGTTTGCAAATAAAAAACGGAGCTGTCGCGCTGACAGCTCCGAAATTTTTAATTTTCAATTTTCAATTGATTAAACGCAGCCCTGAGCCTTCATAGCCTCTGCAACCTTGAGGAAGCCCGCGATGTTCGCGCCTGCCATATAGTTGCCCTCGAGGCCGTACTCCTTGGAAGCCTCGTCGCAGGACTTAAAGATCTCTGTCATGATGTTCTTGAGTCTGCCGTCAACATCCTCGAATGTCCATGAAAGTCTCTCTGAGTTCTGGCTCATCTCGAGACCTGATACAGCAACGCCGCCTGCGTTTGCAGCCTTAGCGGGACCGTAGAGCATATTGTTCTCGAAGTATACGTCGATAGCCTCGGGAGTAGAAGGCATATTAGCGCCCTCTGTTACGCAGTAGCAGCCGTTAGCGGCAAGCTTCTTGGCTGACTCGCCGTCGATCTCGTTCTGAGTTGCGCAGGGAAGCGCGATGTCACAGGGAGTGTTCCAGATGTTTGAGCAGCCCTCTGTGTAAACTGCCTCGGGATGATAGTTGAGGTACTCCTTGATTCTCTTTCTCTCAACTTCCTTGATCTGCTTAACAGCGTCGAGGTCGATACCGTTCTCGTCATAGATGAAGCCGTTTGAGTCGGACATTGTTACAACCTTTGCGCCGAGCTCTGTAGCCTTCTGAGTAGCGTAGATAGCAACGTTACCTGAGCCTGAGATTACAACTGTCTGACCCTCGAAGCTCTTGCCGTTAGCCTTGAGCATCTCGTTTGTGAAGTAGCATACGCCGTAGCCTGTAGCCTCTGTACGAGCAAGTGAACCGCCGAAGGTGAGTCCCTTACCTGTGAGAACGCCTGTAAACTCGTTGCGGAGTCTCTTATACTGACCAAACATATAGCCGATTTCACGAGCGCCTGTACCGATGTCGCCCGCGGGAACGTCAGTGTTGGGACCGATGTGCTTTGAGAGCTCTGTCATAAAGCTCTGGCAGAAGCGCATAACCTCAGCGTCGGACTTACCCTTGGGATCAAAGTCAGAGCCGCCCTTACCGCCGCCCATGGGGAGAGTTGTAAGGCTGTTCTTGAAGATCTGCTCAAAGCCGAGGAACTTGATGATTCCGAGGTATACTGAGGGGTGAAGTCTGAGACCGCCCTTGTAGGGTCCGATAGCGGAGTTGAACTCAATTCTGAAACCGCGGTTAACGCGTGAAACGCCGTTGTCGTCTACCCAGGGAACACGGAAGATGATCTGTCTCTCGGGCTCTACGATTCTCTCAAAAACGCCCGCTTCGATGAGGTCGGGTCTTTTCTCGGCAACGGGCTCAAGAGATGTGAAAACCTCTGTTACAGCCTGAATAAACTCAGGCTCGCCCTGATTGCGCTTTTTAACTGTTTCGAGTAAATCAGCTAAATATTTGTTCTGTAATGCCATTTTATTTTCCTCCATTCATTCTTTATAAACAGCATATCGTTTTTAACACTTTAATATATTAGCATATACCGCTTGAAATTGCAAGATTTTTTTGCAAGAAATTCAGTTTTAACTATGTTTTTAGTGTTTTTAACAATAATATGAGTGGTTTATTTCAACTTACTTGCATTTTTGACAGATAATAATACTCTCAAAGAAATAAATCACCCTATAAGCTCCGATATGACCTCTCCCGCGATTATCAGTCCCGCGACCGAGGGCACAAAGGCGGTGCTTCCGGGAGTGCTTCCCTGACCTGTTTTGACGGGCTCCTCCCGTGAGTAGACGACCTTGAGCTTTTTGATTCCGCGCGCGCGAAGCTCCTTTCGCATAACTCTCGCGAGCGGATCGACCGAGGTCTTGAAAATATCGCTCACCTCAAATCCTGTCGGGTCGAGCTTATTGCCCGCGCCCATTGAGGAGATGATTTTGACTCCCGCCTTTTCGGCGCACTCGATAAGCCCGAGCTTGCCCGTCACGGTGTCGATCGCGTCAACGACGTAATCATACCGCGTAAAGTCGAACTCCCCTGCCGTCTCAGGCAGGAAAAAGCATTTGCGCTTATTGATTTTAATGTCGGGATTGATGTCGAGCAGGCGCTTCTCCGCCGCGTCAACCTTGTACATTCCGAGCGTGGAATGAAGGGCGATGATCTGACGGTTGATGTTGGAGAGGGCTACGGTATCGTTGTCGATGATGTCAAGCTCCCCTACTCCGCTCCGCGCCAGAGCCTCGCAGACATAGCCGCCCACTCCGCCTACTCCGAATACGGCGACGCGTTTTGACTTTAATTTTTCCACGGCTTCCTTACCGAGAAGGAGCTCGGTTCTCTCAAACTGATTTTCCATATTTACCTCGCGAATTCATTATACATGTAATTATTATATAATATCTGCGGAACAATTCAAAAACATATTAATCATTTACCATTATAACTCTTTTGAATTGTTCGAGTGCAAGGGGTTTGAGCGTTTACGAGCAAACCCCTTGCACCTCGCAAAGAAACGCTTTCTTTGCGAGCGCTTATTTATAAATGTTTACTGAAACAAAATCTTCGATTTTGAGCTAAAACTCAATCTGTATTGAGTTTTAGCAAAACGACGACGGCGTGTCGTCGTTCATTCAGTAAATATTATACTATCTTTTGTTGACAAATTTCAAGTAAAACAGTATTATATTCTCAAAGGAAGTGTTAGTATGATCAAGTGCAGAAACTGCGACCACGAATTTGAGAAAGGCAACTTCTGTCCACGGTGCGGAACGAGAGTCGTTCCCGAGGAAGTCAAGGCGGCTCCGATACCTCCCGAGGCTCCTTCTATTCCCGAGGCGCCTGTTCCCGAGGCTCCTATTCCCGAGGCTCCTATTCCCGAGGCTCCCGTGATTCCCGAAGCTACGGCTCCTGCCGAGGCTTTACGCGAGGGGTATATTCCCGAGCCTCAGGCTTACACTGAGCCTCAGCCCGAATATGAGGAAAATCCCTATGAGCAGAAGTACGCTCAGGCTCCCATTCCTCCGCAGCCTCCCGTTCGGGAGCAGGTACAGTACGCTCAGCCTGTTGATCCGCAGCCCGAATATCAACAACCGCAGCAGCCTGAATATCAGCAGCCTGTATATCAGCAGCCGCAGCAGCCTGTATATCAGCAACCGCAGCAGCCTGTATATCAGCAGCCGCAGCAACCCTACGCCTACGCTCAGCCTCAGAAGCAGGGTATGACGGCAGGCAAGATAGTAGCGCTGGTGGCGTCGATCGTTCTCGGAATAGCGCTGATTATTTACGGTCCGTACATTTGCTGTATGGCTTGCGTTATGGCAGAGGAAGGCGCGCTTGGCGAGCACAAGACGGTAGACCCGACTCCTCACGCCGTGACCGAGGCTGTTATGATCGACGACTTTGAATACACGATTTCCGACATCAGCTACAATCAGACCTTCAAGGGCAAGAAGGCTGACGACGGCAAGACTTATCTCTCGCTGACGGTCAACGTCAGAAATACGGGCGCTGAATCACTCGCTGACTTATCGGACTATCATCTCTACGCCGACAACGTGTCCTGCAAGAATTACGTTGACCCCGACTACGAGGACTTTGAGGATTCGGTAGAAATCGACGCGGGCAAGATATCCAAGGCGGAGCTCACATTCATAGTCCCTCAGAACGCAAAGTCGATCACGCTTAATGTTTCAAGCTACGAGGACGACGAATGTTTGAATATGAAGCAGATAACATTTACAATCAGATAAAACAAGCCGTCGCTTTTGCGACGGCTTATTAGTTCATAGTGGTAAGTGGTAA
>CACYDB010000042.1 GCA_902773035.1 uncultured Ruminococcus sp.
ATGATTACCCAGCTCCATACCAAGCTCAGCCTTACGCTTTATATTCTCGGGATGAACGGAAGCGTTGTAGCCTACCATAAAGAAGGTAGCTCTCGCCTTGTATTTTTCAAAAACGTCGAGGATCTTATCGGAAGCCTTATTAAAGCCGGGACCGTCGTCGAAGGTCAAGGCTACCATAGGCTTGTTGGGATCGATCTGATTGCTGATCGTGAAGTTCTCGGCGATATATACGGTGTTGGACTCGCTCCATACGCTGTAGACCTTGTCCTCCTTGTGATTGACGCAATAGCGAAGTCTTACGCTGTAGGAGTCGTTTTTGTCAAGATTTTCAATAGTCAGCTCGGTATTCTTTGAGGAAACCTTCTGAGCGCCCGACTTGAACTCGGGATCTGTTCCCTTTTCATACTGAACCTCGTACTGCGCGGCGCCCTTGACGGCGTTCCATTTAAGATGGAGCTTGCTTTCATCCTGCGACTCGACCGTATGGAACTTGATCGCCGAGGGACGTGTAAAGGACGTCACAACAGTCCATGAGCTCTCGAGCGGATCCTTATCGCCCTTTTTGTAGCCTGTTACGCAGAACTCATACTCGGTAGCGGGCTTTAAGCTTTTGACCGTATAGTTTTCGGTTGACTTTTTATTTATTTCGGAAATCTTCTTAAAGTCTTCCTTTTCATTTTTACGCTGATAAACAAAGTAACCGTCGTTAGTATCGTTACCCTTCCAGCTCAGGCTGAGCGAGGAGTCGCTGATAACTGTAGCCTTCAGCTCGGTTACGGGATCGCATTTCGGAGAAAAAACCGAAACCGCGGCGAATATTCCCAATCCGACTACAAGAAGCACCACTAGGATCACAAGAAGTTTTTTGCCCGGATTACTCCTGCGTCTCCTTCTTCTCCTGTTTCTGCTCCGATTTCTTGTATTATAGTAGGATCTATCATAGTTCTTGAACATATCATAGTTCCTGACGTTACGTCTGTTTCTGTTATATGACTGCTTATACATAAATACCTCTTAGTGTATATTATTCTACAAAGTGTGCTATATTATTATAAATCAAACGTAAGTAAAAAGCAATAGTATAAAGGTAAAACAGAAAAAAAGTTGCCTGCCAAGATTTTCCTGACAGGCAACATTTAAATTATGTGATATTTAAGCTTTTTTACCGAGCACCGCTTTAAGAATAAAGAGTACCGCGAGAAGCAGAACGATCGAAACGCCTAAAACAACGAAAACGTTCTGAACAAAGCCTGAGATAAGGTATCCGACAGCCGCGACTCCCGCAACCGTCATAGCGTACGGAAGCTGAGTGGAAACGTGGTTTACGTGGTCGCACTGAGCGCCTGTTGACGCCATAATCGTTGTATCGGAAATCGGTGAGCAGTGGTCGCCGCATACAGCGCCCGCAAGGCACGCTGAGATACAGATGATAACCATTGTAGGAATTGTGCCCGTCGCGGCGACAGAAGCGAGATCCTTCTCGAATACGCCTGTAACGATAGGAATAAGGATACCGAAGGTTCCCCATGATGTACCTGTAGCGAATGAAAGTCCGACAGCGACAACGAACAGGAGAAGCGGCAGAAGGATCTGCACAGCCTGAGCGCTCTCAACAAGACCCGCTACGAAAATGCTGGCGTTGAGGTTGCCTGTCATAGACTTGAGAGTCCACGCGAATACGAGGATAAGGATAGCGGGAACCATCTGCTTGAAGCCCGCGGGAATAGCTGTCATACATTCCATAAACTTGAGCAGACGACGGCATACAAAATAAATGATGTTTACGATCAGAGCGCCGATGGAGCCGAGTGACAGACCGTAAGAAGCGTCACAGTTGGCGAAAGCGTCAATGATACTCGCGCCCTCAAAGAGTCCGCCCGTATAAAGCATACCGAGAACGCAGAAAACAATAAGAATTACAACGGGGATAATAAGGTCAATAACCTTGCCCTTTGAATGCTCGGGCTCCTCGTCAGGCTGATATACAGTATTCTTTGTTGTGAAAAGGTCGCCCTTCTGAGCGTTAGCCTCGTGGAGTCTCATCGGGCCGTAATCAAAGTTTGACTTTGAGATAAACACTACCATAATGAGCGTGAGAAGCGCGTAGAGGTTGAACGGGATCGTAGCGATAAAGAGCTGAATACCGTTAACGCCCTTAACTGTTCCGCTGACCGCCGCAGCCCATGAAGAGATAGGCGCGATGATACATACGGGAGCCGCCGTAGCGTCGATCAGGTAAGCGAGCTTTGAGCGTGAGATCTTATGCTTATCGGTTACGGGACGCATAACGGAGCCTACGGTAAGGCAGTTGAAATAGTCGTCAACAAAGATAAGCACGCCCAGCGCGAAGGTAGCGAGGCTCGCTCCGCCCTTAGTCTTGATACGCTTAACAGCCCACTCGCCGTAAGCGCGGCTGCCGCCCGCCTTGTTGATCATAGCGACAATCATACCGAGCACAACGAGGAACAGAATAATTCCGACATTGTAGGGATCGGCGACATTTGCGATAACGCCGTCCTTAACTACGGTATCAAACATCTTTGAGAAGGTCGCGCCGAAAGCGTATAACGGTCCGCCCGCGTCGAGAAAATGATGAATGTCAACTACAGACAGAGCGTAGATCGCGCCGCCTGAAAGAATACCGATGAACAGAGAGGAATAAACCTCTTTTGTGGCAAGCGCGAGCGCGATAGCCACGATCGGCGGAAAAAGTGACCACATTGTACCGAAGTCCTCACCCTCCGCGTTGGTGATCGGAGCCTGAATAAAGCAGCATATTCCATATCCCACAATAACCAGGAGGAAGATAACATTCTTCAAATACTTTTTCATAAGTTTTCCATAGCCTTTCCGCCCACAGTTTTTTATTTTGATTCCTTACGGCTCATTGTGGGCGGATAAGCCGAAACGGAAATTTACGCCGTCGCTCACTGCCCCGCAAGGCACACTGAGACGGCAAAAAAGATTTGCGGTGTTAATTAACACTACTCCTCTTTTTTAATTATGGATTTATTTTTTCTCTCAGGCAAGCTTACCTGAGAGATAATAACCGCCGCGAAAACAAGGCAGCAGCCTGAAAGCTCCTTTAAGGAGAGCTGTTCGCCGAGTATAAGCCATCCGGAAAGCACGGCAAAGACTGACTCGAGGCTCATAATAAGGGTGGCGATCGTCGGAGCGGTATAGCGCTGACCGATAATCTGCATTGTATACGCCACCGAGCTGGACATCACGCCCGCGTAGAGAATGGAAAATCCCGCTATATAGATTTTGTTGAGCCTCGGCGTTTCAAACAGAAGCATACACACGGTCATAATAAGTCCCGCCGCGAAAAACTGTACGCACGCCATCACCATTCCGTCCGCTCCCCTCTCGAGAAAACGGTCGATAACAATGATATGAACGGCAAAAAACACTGCGCAGGCAAGCGTTAAGGCGTCACCGAAGTTGATCGAGAAATCTCCGTTTATACAAAGAAGATAGAATCCCGCGATCGCCATAATTACGCACAGCCAGATTTTCCTGCCCTGCTTACGCCCGAGCAGAAGCTCGATAAGCGGAACAATAATAACATACAGCGCCGTAATAAAGCCCGATTTTCCCGCGGTCGTATAAACGATACCAACCTGCTGAAAGGAGCTCGCGATAAAAAGCGCTATTCCGCAGAAAATTCCGCCGATCAACGTGATCTTAACATTCACCCTTTGATAATCAGGCGAACGCTTGGCTATAGTCTTGAAAATTAATATTACAGGCACAAGCACAATTCCGCCGATAAGCGTGCGGATCGCGTTGTACGTAAAAGGCTGGATATGCTTCATACCCTCGCTCTGAGCGACAAAGGATGTGCCCCAGATAAGCGCGGTTATAAGCAGGATTATACTGCCCTTGAGATTTTTTATCATAATTACTCCAAATTACCCGCAAAATACTTTTCGATTTTATCACATCATCTGACGAAAGACAACTTTTTAGACGCTAAAAATAGAAATTTCTACAAATTGCCCAAATCCGACCGCCGATAATTGTATATAATAACAAATGCCGACTCATAATGAGTCGGCATTTGAATAATTTGATTATATTACTGAGCCTGTAAAATCGCGTTCCAGTCTACAGCGCAGTTATTGTAAACGTCGCCGAGCGAGTCGGTATACGGAGCGTAGAATACATTATTATTGGTATC
>CACYDB010000043.1 GCA_902773035.1 uncultured Ruminococcus sp.
AAAGTATATGAAATGAAACTGAAACTAAACTGAAAAAACATTGTCCGAAAAGCTTTGTCCGCATAATATGTATGGAAATACAAAAAAGGAGTGCTTTTATTGGATATTCTTGAAAATATAATGAAAGATTACGGAATTTCAGCCTTGCCGAAGAATACAGCTGAGGCTATGGCTTATATTCCGTTCCAGCAGTGCGGCTCGCAGCTCTACTCTCCCGCTCAGGCTCTGGAGTCGG
The DNA here is from genome assembly GCA_902773035.1 of uncultured Ruminococcus sp. Lineage (GTDB taxonomy): Bacteria > Bacillota > Clostridia > Oscillospirales > Acutalibacteraceae > Ruminococcoides. Next base: position 236 of record CACYDB010000043.1, read on the forward strand.
GCACAGTCTATCCCGTACTTGATAAACCGTTTTTCGGCAGCAAATGCGCAGGAGGTAAAAATGACTGACAGAGAGATTATGATGAAAAAGCTGTCGTCGTATCAGTTTATGGCGGCTGATTTAAAGCTTTACCTCGACACTCACCCGAATGATAAGGGTACGCTCGACAAGCTGAAAGAGTACACTGAAAAATATATGAAAGAGCGTGAAAGGTTCGAGAAGCTCTACGGACCGCTGACCGCGGGTGACGACAGCGGAAACAAATGGAAATGGATCAATAATCCGTGGCCTTGGGAAAGCGAGGAGGAAATCTGATGTTTGTATACGAAAAGAAATTGCAGTACCCCGTTAAAATAAAGACGCCGAACCTAAAGCTCGCTAAGATCATCGCCAGCCAGTACGGCGGTCCCGACGGTGAGCTCGGAGCTTCTCTGAGGTATCTCAGTCAGCGATTCACAATGCCCCTGCCCGAACTAAAAGCGACATTGACCGATATAGGTACAGAAGCTCCTGCGTTGGATAAATTGTTGCGGTTGAGCGGGTATTGATCTATCTCAGCCTTACCTTTCAGGATTTTTGCCCGCCATTTATAAGGAATGAGCTTCATATACACATCCGCGGTTCTGTCCTTGTAAACTATGATTTTATCAACAAGGCTGCGGTAGAATATATCGTCCCAAGCTTCGCCTGTTATTATTGAGTTTACATTTTTCAGGATTTGCGGCCTGTCAATAAGGACGGTATTCTCTTTTATTATTTTCAACTTTACTGAAATTACTGAGTGTTCGGCGTTCAGCCTTTCACTCGCCTTTTTATATTCCGAGGTCTCAATATCTCCCGACAGGCACATATCAAGGAGCTTTTCCTTTTTAGCTTCCAGCTTTTCTATTTCCTTTTCAATGAGATTTACGCTGTTTTTGTCGGCGCGGTTTTTCAAAGCTTTTTCGATAATATCGACTGCACTGTCCGCCAAATCAGGAAGCTGCCGCGAAATATCATTAACTATATGTTTGAGTATATACCTGATGTCGTTATCGTTTATGTTGAAATTATCGCAGCCGAGCTTCTCCCCTGCCTTTGTTACTCTCGGCTTGCCCTCGCGATTCTTTTTAACGCACGTCCAGTTTTCGTAAGATTTTCCGTTAGGACGCTTTTTAAGCGAATGAGCATAGGTAGCGCCGCACTCGCCGCAGATTATTTTACCCGAAAGAGCGTAGCGGTTGGAGTAGCCGCCGTTATTGCAACGCAAATTACGCCTGCGCTTTATCTCACGCTGTACAGCCTCGAAGGTTTCGCGGTCAATTATCGGCTCGTGGTGGTCTTTGATCACCACATAATCGAGCTCTCCCCTGTTGTATTTCTTCTTGTGCGAAAGGTAGCTCTGCGTGAAGGTCTTTTGCTGAACGAGGTCGCCGCAGTATTTTTCGTTTTTAAGAAGTCTGAGGATCACGGTGTGCGACCATTCCTTCATACAGCCCGCGGTCTTGATCCCCGCGTCCCTCAGCTCATTCGCGATAACGTGACATCCCTTGCCCTCGTCGAGATATTTGTGAAATATCAGCCTGACGACTTTCGCGCCATCCTCATTGATAAAAAGCTTGCCGTCGCGGACGTCATAGCCGAGCATATCCCGTCCGAAAACTACGCCCTGTTCCATTCGTCTGCGTTGTCCCCAGCGTACACGTTCTGAGGTTTTTCTGCTTTCCTCCTGAGCGAGTGTTGCCATCATAGCGAGGCGGAACTCGTGGTCGGGCTGATCGGTGTCGATATTGTCATTCATAAAAATCAACCTGATTCCGAACTCACGAAGCTCGCGCGTAAACTTTATGCTGTCGAGCAGATTACGGGCGAAACGCGAGACCTCTTTGGTGATGATCATATCGAATTTGCCGTCCTTACCGTCCTGAACCATACGGTTGAAGCTCTCACGCTTTTCGGTATTTGTGCCCGTTATACCTTCGTCAACATAGATTTCATACAGCTCCCACAGAGGTTCGCGCGCTATGTACTCATCAAAAAACCTCTGCTGGCTCTCGAGAGAATTTGCCTGGTCGAGCTTGTCTGTTGATACGCGACAGTAGGCGGCAACCCTCAAAACCTGAGCTGTATTATTCATCTACTATCAGCCCTGAGTATTCTGTTGATACATTCGTCGCGCTGTTCCCGATTTATTATACCTCTGTTATGTAAGGCGAGGACTATTGATTTTTTGAATTGATTTTCAAATTCTTTGCCGAGGATAATCTCCCGAGGCTTTTTGGTAAATATGATTTCTGTTTTCAAAATTAACCACCGAAGAAATCTATGCGAGGGAAAACAATCTTATGATAGAAATACGCGGAAGCCTGAAAATCGACTTCCGCGTTAAATTTAGAATATGTCGCCGTTCGGAGATTCCTCATTGGACGGGTTGCCGACCTCAGAGCCGTTTCCTTTGACCTTTTTATCGGAGCCAACCTTATTGCGAGCTTCGTCCACAGATCTCATCCTACCGGTTATCGCCTTGAGAGCGTCGCGCAGGCGGCGATTATCCTGCTTGAGCGCTTCGGGGTTTTTGCCTGATTTTTTGACCTTTTTCGCTTTGGTGTCCGAGGACGCGACAGCCTTGGCGCGAAGTCGGTTGATCTTTTCTTCGACCTGCGCCTTAGTAGCTTCCACTGAGAGTTGAGCCTTTTCCTCGGCAGCCTTTGCGAAAGCCTCCGTCTTTTTCTCAACAGTCTCGGCAGGAGCTTCTGACTTCTTCGCGACTGTTTTAGGGGCGATTACAGCCTTTGCCACGACGGGTGCAACGGGGATTTCTTTCTGTACTACGACGGGTTCAACGGGAGTTTCCGCCTTGACTTCGACAGGTTCGACGGGAGTTTCTTTCTGTACTTCGACGGGTGCGACGGGAGTTTCTTCCTTTTCCTCGACAGGTTCGACGGGAGTTTCTTCCTTTACTTCTACGGGTTCGACGGGAGTTTCTTCCTTTACTTCGACGGGTGCAACGGGGATTTCCGCCTTTACTTCTACGGGCTCGACGGGAGTTTCTTCCTGTACTTCGACGGGTTCAACGGGAGTTTCTTCCTGTACTTCGACAGGTTCAACGGGGATTTCTTCCTTTACTTCTACCGGTTCGACGGGAGTTTCCGCCTTTACTTCTACGGGTTCAACGGGAGTTTCTTCCTTTTCCTCAGCAGTCTTTGCGATTGGTTCAGGCTTCCTCTCGGCGATTACAATATCATTTTCGTCAGTTTCGCGTAAAGTAACATTCTTATTCTCTGCGGGAGCGGTGTTCTCCTTATCATCGGAAGGAGCTTCGGCGGTATCCGCTGTTTCATCAGATGGTGCCTCAGCTCTGTTCTCAGTGAGCGCGCGGAATATTTCCAGATCACCGCGAATCGTCGTCTTGCAGTTTTCAATGACCTTGATCAGATTCTCCTGCTTTACATCGGCGGAAACATCACCCCTCCTGACCAATTCACAGAAATCCTTGCCCAGCTCGATATAGGCGTTATTCAACAGCTCGATCTCACTTTTCATCTCTTTTCTCAGATGGTTGAGCTTAGTCTGTTTACGGTTCTTCTCCGCAACGTTATGCGTAACGTTGGAGAAGGTATCGGTTGCGGTGTTCAGGGTACTCTTAACCTTACCAAATACATTGTTCAGCATTTCAAAAACTCCTTCAATACAGTTTTTAACTTCATACTATAATATACTATCAAAAAACAAGTAAATATACAAGAGATTTGTTAGATTATGTCACGATTAATTGTAAATCATATAAAGGGCGCGTGGAAAACTACAAGCCATATTTGCCCTGCTTCAACCTATATCCCCAGGATTTTCCGTTTCTAAAGCGGATTATTAAGCCTTTATCCGCCATTGTGTTCAGAATACGGTTTGCTGTGGCGGGAGATACCGACAGCAGCTCTCTGACGTCGCTGTTGGAAACAACTCCATTCTCATACAGAAAGTTGATAACCGCCTTTTCCCTGTCAGCGTTTTTATCCGATTTTGAGCGCGGTGAAGCTTCGGCGCTAATAGCTTCGATCAGCGCCTCTTTGATTGCCGAGAGCATAAACACTATAAATGCGGTCGAATCCGCGGCAACATTGGAAGTGTTTATCGCGTTATAGTATTCAGTCTGCCTGTCGTGAATCACCGACTCAATCGGAAGCCACGCGAATAACGGATTCCATTTTGAAAGCAAAAGTGTGTGCCACAAGCGTCCTACCCTGCCGTTACCGTCGGAAAACGGATGTATCAGCTCAAATTCATAATGGAATACACAGCTTTTTATAAGCAGATTGTTTTCGTCATTCTTTACCCAATCAAGTAATTCATCCACCAACTGCGGAACATATTCAGGCAAAGTGCCAAAGTGCAGCACATTCCCTTTTGTATCAACGACTCCGACAGGTCGTGAGCGAAATTCTCCCGCTTCATTTTGCAGGTTCCTCACCATAACGCCGTGAGCTTTCAATAAATCGTCAATTGAATAAGGGTTGAGCTTGTCGAGCATTTCGTATATTTCGTACGCGTTCTCAACCTCCGCGATATCCTTAGGCGGAGCAAGCACGCGTTTGCCCGACAGTACAGCGGTAACCTGTTCCTCGCTCAATGTGTTCTGCTCAATCGCGAGAGAGGAATAGATCGTCTTGATACGGTTCTGCCGCCTGAGCTGCGGTGAGGTATTCAGCTTTGAAACAGTATCAATCTTACCTACCAGTTCGGAAATCTCAGCGGTCAGGTTAAGTATTTTTGTATTTATCTGAAACGGATATTTCTGCATAAGTATCACCCTATCCTTAGTATACCATTTCATCTCTCAAAAATCAATTCATCTATCACATTTCTTTTGGAAAGTGAGAGATGAAAAATATAAGAGAACCGAAAGCGATTCCCTTAATACTTAAATCTTCCACTTATACGGTAGGACTCACCGCTTTTACGGAAACTTTGTTTCCATCCGTTTTTAATTCTATATTAGCATTATAATTATCGAAAATTCTTAATAGAGGTGCTCATACAGGCACGGGAGCACCTGCGTCGGGTAAAATAATGTGATTTTGTGAATACTCTTCGATTTCAGCCTTGCCTTTGAGGATTTTAGCCTG
>CACYDB010000044.1 GCA_902773035.1 uncultured Ruminococcus sp.
ACCTGTAATTGATACAGCTTCAGTTGTGTCATTCACCAACTTAATTGTATCGCCGTCAGCAGCCGCTGTGATTGCAGAAGCGAGTGTTGTGTACTCTGCATCGCCAATCTGAGCAACAGTAGTTGCCGCGTTAGCTGTAACTGCCATTACTGACATCATGGAAACAACCATCATTACTGCCAATACGATTGACAGAACTTTTTTTGTCATTTGCATGAGATAAATCATCCTTTCTAAATGTTTTTTAAAAAAGTTTGAAATAAATAATCCATGCCCTTTTACTGACAACATCTGACCCCACATTTTCAAGTCGCGTTTGCGATTGACTGCGTAGCTCGAAAAACCGCATTTTAATGTATGCTGCTGCCGTTTGCACGGCAATGTAGCGGAGCTTGGATCGATTTGCACGTTTGTGTAAATCTGAATGTTCGGGTAATTATCGGAAAACTACCCTAATTTAACATTGTAATTTATTTTAGCATACTCTGTATACGGAACACAAGCTTTTGTTGGTGATTTTTTGTGCACATTATATAGTTCTATTCACATTTTTTGTGAATGTTGTAAAATTGTCACAAATGTGAATATGTTTCAAATAACAAAAAGCCGGCTCTAAAATCTACGAGAGATTTTGAGCCGACTTTTGATATTGTGTTTGCAAAATCAGTCTCCAAGGATCGCGGTTGACTGCGGCGGGAGGGTGATTTCTTTTCCGTTGTATTCAACGTGGTTTACTGTTGTATTACCGTTTTCGTCGGAGCCGTTGGTGGCTACGAGGTCGGCGCGGAGTTTTTGCGGGTAGTCGCCCGATATCTTTTTGGTCTCGGTTTTGTTGAGGTTGTGGACTATCAGGAGCTTTTTGCCCTTGTATTCAACGTAGTAGCCGCAGACGTTGGAGTCGCCTGTTTGCAGCTCCTCGGTGATTGTGCCGCGGGCGATTTCGGGATTCTGATTTTTGAGCTTGATTATGCGCTTGTAGTAGCCGAGGAGGGAATTTTCGTCCTCCTTCTGCTGCTCGGCGCCGCCGTAGAGGGCTTCGCTGCTCGCGGAGATGTCCTTTTCGTTGACGGACATCGCGGGGAGGTTTTCGCTGTCCCATATCATCGGCGCGCGCTTGTATTCGTCGCCGTTTGCTTCGGCGTCCTGCGCCATGCCGATTTCCTCACCGTAGTAGATGAAGGAGTTGCCAGGGACGAGCATATACAACGCGGCTGCCATTTTTGTGCCTGAGAGTCCGACGGATTTGTTGAAGTTCGCGGAGCGTACCTGGTCGTGATTGGAGAGGAAGTAGCAGTTTATCGCGTTTTTGTTGCTCTCGTGGGTTTTGCGCTCGAATTTTTGAACGGATTTTATGAGGTTCTGCTGATTTTGTACTCGGACGGCGTTTACGAAGCCGCCTGTTGAATCGGCAAATCCGAATGAGAAAAAGCTGTCGATACCCGTTTTGTACATATCGCAGATTTCAGAGTTGCCTGTCCAGTTTTCGCCGACCATATAGACGTCGGGCTTGATTTTCTGCGACATTTTGTAGAACCAGCTGAGGAACTCGGCGCCGTCGGTGTGCTTGTTTGAGTAGTATTTGGTGGCGTCGAGGCGGAAGCCGTCTACGTTGTGCTCCTTGAGCCAGAAGTTCGCGATTTCCTTGAAGTAGACGCGTGTTTGCTTTTGGCTGAGGTTCCACTCGGGCATATGCGGCGAGAAGTTGGACTCGTAGTAGTAGCCGTTGCCGATTTCGGTGTAGCTGTCGCCCGGGTTGTCCTTGTATTTCGCGATTTCAAAGTATTTCGCGTCGGAGTTGAGCTTTTTCTTTAATAATATATCCTTGCATGCGTTCTCGAACAGCGGGTGCGTGTTGGACGCGTGGTTGAGAACCATATCTATAATCAGCTTGATTCCGCGCTTGTGACACTCGCTGACGAGCTTGTCGAAGTCGTCGAGCGTGCCGAAGCGGTCGTCGATGCTGAAATAATTTTCTACGTCATATTTGTGGTAGGACGGCGAGGGCATTATCGGTGTGAGCCATATGCCGTCGATGCCGAGATCGTCGTCGGTTTCGGGGTTGCCGTCGTTTAAGTAGTCGAGCTTTGAGATTATGCCCTGTAGGTCGCCGACGCCGTCGTCGTTGCTGTCGGCGTATGAGCCGACGAAGATTTCGTAATAGTTGCGGTATTTATCGGTGGATTGCTGTACCGTAATTGAGGCTGTCGGGTCGGTATAGGAGTTGCCGCAGCCTGTCAGGAGCGCGCAAATGATTACGCAAAGCGCGAGTAGAATGGAAATGGATTTTTTCATATTTGTCACCTTGGCAAATTTTAAAAGAAAAGGGCGACATAATGCCGCCCTTTAGTTTTGTAAGAATGGGCTATTAACCCTTAACGCCGCCGGCGGTTACGCCTTCAACGTAGTAGCTCTGCATCTTGAGGAACAGGATTGTAACCGGAACCGCAACGAGTACCGAGCCTGACAGGAACTGCTTGAAGTACCTTGTCTTGAACTCGAGGCTAACCATCTGCTGCAGACCGATAGCAACCGTATAGTTGTCACGCGCGTCACCCATGATGATCTTCGCGAGGATAAAGTCTGTCCACGGTCCGATGAAGGAGGTGAGTACGGTGTAAACTACGATCGGTTTTGACATCGGAAGAATAATCTTCCAGAATATCTGATTTTTGTTCGCGCCGTCAATCGTGGCGGCTTCGTCAAGAGCTCTTGGAATCGTATCGAAGAAGCCCTTTGAAATCTGGAATCCGAGTCCCGCGCCCGCTGAGTAACAAATTACCAGCGCTACGAGCGTCTGTGTCAGACCCATGGCCTTCAAGAGATAGTAGATAGCGATCATTGTCATAAAGCCGGGGAACATTCCGAGGATCATACCGACGTTGATGAACTTTTTACGGGACTTGAAACGAAGTCTCGAGAAAGCGTAAGCTACCATAAGAACAGAGATTGTTGAGATTACGCAGCTGAAGCACGCTACAACAAATGTGTTCAGATACCATCTGGGGAAGTTAAGAGAGCCGATGTTTGTGAAAAGCGCGATATAGTTGTCAAAACCATACGCCATCGGCAGAAGCGTCTGAGGAATCTGCTCTTTGCCTGTGTTAAAGGACTGGATAACGAGATAAGCAAGCGGTGATACCCAAATGATACCGAGAACCGCGAGAAGAATGTAAATGAAAGTGTTGGCAAGGCCGCGTCTGAGTTTATAACTTTTAATCATGAGAACGCCTCCTCGTCTTTTGCGGACTTAGTCGCGTTGAACGTGATGAGCGACAGGGTCGCGCAAACAATAAATACGAGAATACCTACGGCGGCGGCGAGGTTGTAATCCTGGTTATTCATAGTCAGCTTGAACAGCCATGTTACAAGGATATCTGTCCAGCCCGCCTGGTAGAATTGCTCGGTTGAAGGTCCGCCGTTCGTCAACAGGTAGATAACGTTGAAGTTGTTGATGTTGCCGATGAAGGAAGTGATGAGGTACGGGGTTGTAACGAAGAGCATATACGGAAGAGTGATCTTTGTAAAGCTCTTGACAGGGCCCGCGCCGTCGATCGTGGCGGATTCGTACAAGTCAGCCGGAATATTCATAAGAATACCCGAGGTGATAAGGATCGTGTAAGGAATACCGACCCAGATATTAACGATAATTACCGTTATTCTTGCCATCAGAGGCGTTGAGTTCAGGAACTGGATCTCCTGATGAGCGCCTGTGATAACTGAAAGCAGCTGGTTGATCGCGCCGTTAGTCTGGAGCATCTGGTTCATAAGAAGCAGTGATACGAACTGCGGAACAGCGACAACAACTACGAATAATGTTCTCCAGAGAGCCTTGAGCTTGATGCCCTTCTTGTTGATCATAAGGGCAACAATCATACCGAGGATGTAGTTGGAGAATGTAGCGAAGATAGCCCAAATAATTGTCCACTCCGCGAGGTTTACGAATGTTGAAGCCTTGTTGGCGCCCTCTGTGATAGATACGAGGTCCTTGAAGTTTTCAAGACCGACCCATGTAAAGAGGTTGCCGGGAGGCAGGTGAGCGTTGTCATAGCTTGTAAACGCTATGAGAATCATAAAGATAAGCGGCAGGATTGTGAAGCAACCGATGAGCAGGCAGGGGATCGACATAAGAGAAATGTGGAATTTCTCGTCGAGGAACTGATGCATTTCCTCTTTGAAGCCCGGGATATGCTCGCCGTTTTTCTTTGCTTCATACTGCTTGTAAGCGCTCTTTGTGTTGGCGATATAAATAACGAAGATAACCGCCGAAATAACGATTGTAACAACACCATAAAGAAGAATAAGCATGGAGTTGTCGCCCGGAATGGTTACGGGGAAGCCGTCAGGGTCAAGTGTTGTTGTGGCTTTTACCGTACCGAGTGTACCGAACTTGGACATATATCCCCAGCCGAAGAAGATCATATAGCATATGTAAGCCGCTTCGAGCAGAAGGAAGATCAGTCCCTTGATAACCTGGCCCTTGACCATATTGCCAAAGCCAAAAATGAGATAGGAAAGCTTTACGCCAGCGTCGCCTTTGACGAATCTTTTTCCGTAGTTAGCAATGCCTTTGCCGATTCCAACAAAAAATCCTACGATCGCGCGTCCCAGGAACTTGAAGAAACGCGCGAGGTTCGAGGGAAGTTTCTTGAAGAATTTGCCAAGGTTATAACCGAACCTCTGGAAAGGATTTAGCTGCATATAGTCTATATATCTCATCAAATCACTCTCCTTTTTCTTGGATTTTTACTTTAAATAATAGTTTTTGATCAGATTTCGCGTTATCCTGTTCCCCTCATTTTAAAAACCATTATTTAAAATAAATAACCATTTTCAAAACAACATGATAACGTGCACCCGTTTTGTTGGGTGTAGGGCAGTCCGCGTAATGCGGACCGCCCGATTGTTTAAAAATTTAGGAATTACTCGTCCTTGATGTTGGAAACTGTGTCCTTGAAGAGCTTTGTGAAATCATACTTATCGGGATTTGTATCCTCTGCGATAAGCTTGTTGCCGAGGTTGCCCATCGGATCCCAGAATGTCTGAGCGATGTTAACCTGAGCTACTGAGAATTCACTCTGAGCAACGAGAGCTGAGATAGCAACGTTCTTCTTAGCAACGTCGGACTCTACAACTGTGTTGTTTGTCGGGCTCCAGCCGAGCTCTGCGCATCTCTGAGTCTGGCACTCCTCGCTTGAGAGATAGTAAGCAAGGATCTGAGCTGTACGGGGATACTTGGAAGCGTTGTTAACGCCGATCATCTTGTAGCCGTACATTGAAATCATCTGCTGAGCTTTGCCGTTAACCTCGATTGTCGGGAGCTTTGTAGCGCCAAAGTTGTCGCCGAGAGCTTCCTGGTCAGGAGTTGAGTTCCAGTTACCGTCGATACCGGCGCCGCAAACAGACTTCTTCTTGCCTGTTGATACGAAACCGGAAGCGATGTTGGCAACGTCAAGGCTTGTGAATGTGCCGCTGTAGTCATGCATGAGCTTTGAGAAAGCCTTAAGTGTAGCTACAACCTGCTTCTCGTCATAGTCGTTGAACTTCTGAGTAAGACCGTCGTCCTCTAAGCCGTCGATCTTGAGTCCGCCTGTGAAAGCGAATACGCAAGAATAGTAACCGTTACCTGCATCCATGATGAACTTCTTGCCTGCCTTCTTACAGTCAGCGAGGATAGCCTCGAGAGAGCCTGCGTCCTTATCGGAAACTACGGACTTGTCGTATACGAGGTAGTAGCCGTTGCCTGTCTCGGGGAAAGCATAGAGAGTATCCTCCTTAGTCTTAGGATTCTGAAGTGTAGAAGCGGATACAGCAGCCTCTAAGTTGCTTGCTGTGATAGCCTCAGCGTACTTTGTAGCAACAGGAGCGATAACGCCTGCGCTTACAAGACGGCTGAGCTGGTCGGAAGCGAATCCGAATACGTCGGCAGCTGCGTCTGCGTCAGAAAGCATATTTGTAGCAGCTGTGTCCTCACCCTGAGCAACAACGTTGATCTTGATGCCCTTGTCAGGGAACTTCTTTGTGAAAGCATCACACTGCTTCTTAAGAAGTTTTACGTATGCGTCAGGACCCCATACCTTTAAGGTAGCGCCCTTCTCCTCACCGAAGTCGGCAACATCAACATTGAAGCCTGTGCCGCTTTCGGCGCTTGAAGCTGTAGAGCCGCTGTCAGCGGAACCACTGCTTGTTGTCTCGCCGCTGTTGCCGCAGCTTGCGAATACAGCAACGATCATCATTGCCGCTAATACGAGCGCAACGATTTTTTTCATTTGAATTCCCTCTTTCATAAAATGATATTTAGCACTTTTAACAAGCGCAAAGTGGAACGGCGTATATTTGGGGACTGCGCCGTTATGTCACTGTATAAATAATAACACAATTTGCCATAAAAATACAACTCCCTTTGTACTTTTTGTCTAACTATTCAAATCAGAACTTAATATTTGTGCAATATTACCCACAAAAATCGAAAATTTAGCGTTTTGCACAAAGTTGACGTTGAATTTATGTTAAATGTGCTTAAAGGCATTTTGTGCAATTTTACTATTACGTTTTTAAATTTATGGACTTTTCCCACAAAAGCGAGATTTTGAAAACGCGTTTTCGGACTCAAACGCGTTTGGTTTTTTATTATTTTGTGCAATTTGCAACAGATTATCGGAATTTATCCGATTAATATGCGATTTCAGGTTGTTTTTTTAATATTATATTGATATAATTGAATTATAATAACCTTCGGAGGTGCGTTATGAAGCTTGAAAAAATACTCAGCAATACCGAATATCAGATTATAAGCGGCGGCGCGGACGTTGA
>CACYDB010000045.1 GCA_902773035.1 uncultured Ruminococcus sp.
GCTTCGTACTCGATTCTCTCCAAGCCCTCGGGTAATTTTATCTCTTTTAGCGAGGAACACCAATTAAAACAGCTCTTCTTTATTTTTTTCAGATTAGTGTTCAGAGTAACGCTCTTCAGACTTGAGTCATTGGCAAAGGTGCTCCACTCAAGCGAGGATACCTTTTCGGGAATTGTAACCGATTCAAGCTTATCGCAGCAGTAAAGCGCGCACTCCTCAAGCTTGGTTACGCTGTCGGGAAATATAACGCCCTTGAGCTTTGAATAAGCGAACGCCGAGTCGCCGATGACCTGAACGCCGTCGGGAATAGTATAGACGGAGTTTTTGAGCTTATCGGTCGGGAACTGATATAGCTTTTTACCGTCTTTGCTGAACACAACGCCGTCGATCGACTTGAACTTCGGATTATTCTCGTCAATATTGTTAGCCTGTGTCGCCGGAAAGGCGTAGCGGTCAATCTTGGTGATCGTCGCGGGCAGGTTGAGCACCTTGACGGTCTTTTCGTCAAGCCAGTTCCACGCCAGACTTGTTACGGTGTACTTACCGATCTTTTCGGGAATCGTGATCGTGTCACTTTTGCCGAGGTAGGCGGAAATCGCGGCGGTGCCGTCCTTGAGAACCTCATACTCAAAGCTGCCGCTTTTCTTCGCGCCCGCCGTAACGGCTGAGCAGATAAAAACGCTTAAAAATATTGTTGTTGACAGAATAAATGATATTAACCTCTTCATTGTGACTTCCTCCTTTATTAATGCAGTGTCGGAAAATAAGAAAAAAGTTTCACTCTTTTCCATAAATATAGACGTTTTTTTCAGGCAAATCCATACCTGAAATTTAAATATTTTTTAATTTCAGCGAATTGAACAAAAGGAGCGTGTGTTTGTTGTGCAAAACGACCAGGGCGATCCGAAACCTTAATTACAGCTTATTAATAATATTCGGACAAAATAAAACAAATTGTAAAATAATAATTGCAATCTTGATTATTATTTGTTATAATAGTAGCTGTATATGTATGTTTAGAATCGGGATGAAATAATTAATGCGAATCAGAAAGAAAAAATGGGCTGAGCCTGAGCTCTCCAAGTGCGATTTTTACGTCGCCGAGCCTCAGGAGCTCCGCGGAAAATGGAAGGATTTTTTTCATAACGACAACCCGATTATGCTGGAGGTAGGCTGCGGCAAGGGCTCGTTTGTCGGACAGATGGCGCTAAAAAACCCCGATATCAATTTTATCGCGGTAGACATCAAGCTCGATATGCTCGGAGTTGGCAGGCGAAATATCGTCGCGATGTTCGGCGACAAAAAGGTTGAGAACATAGCGCTCACGCGCTACAACGTCGAACAACTCGGGGAGATACTCTCAGCGGAGGATAAGATCCAAAGGATCTACATAAACTTCTGCAATCCGTGGCCGCGCGAAAAGCATAAGAAACGCCGTCTCACCCACCCCAGAAAGCTCAGGCTTTACCGTGAGCTGCTTGAGGACGGGCTGGAGATACACTTTAAGACCGATGACGACGAGCTGTTTGAGGAAAGCCTTGAATACTTCCGCGAGGAAGGCTTTGAAATCAAAAAGATCACCTATGACCTTCATCAGAGCGACGTCGATCCCGAGGACAGTCCCGTAACTGAGCACGAGAAGATGTTCTCCGACGAGGGCATAAAAATCAAGTATTGCATCGCTGAGAAAACGGAGGCGGAAATATGAAAATAAAACCGCTGCTCCTCGCAGCCGCGCTCGGCGTGAGCTCTATACTCGGCGGCTGCTCGCTGAGCTTCAACGATCCCGGGATGCTTCACCCTCCGAAAACCACGGGACGCGAGGCTGAGATCCAGAAGCTTATCGAACAGACCGCGGGCGGCGACTATATGCTCAAATATCCCGCGTCAGGTCAGTACCGCTCCGCGATCATCACCGAGGATCTTGACGGCGACAAAAACGACGAGGCTATCGCCTTTTACAGTACAGGCGACGATAACGCCAAGACTCATATGCTGATCATGTACAACGACGGCAAAAAGTGGAAGCTGAGCCTCAACTATGAAACCGACTATCTCGACATCAACTGCGTGCAGTTCGCGGATTACGACTACGACGGCACAGCCGAGGTATTCACGGGCTTTGTTACCTTCACGGGCTCCTTAAACGAGCTCAACATCTTTGACTACGACGCCGAGACCCGCGCGGGTCAGAGGGTTGACTTCAAGCTCAACTACAACGCCTTTACGACAGGTGATTATGACGAGGACGGCGCGAGCGAGATCTTATCCTTTACGCTCAAATCGAACGATACCGACGCTGTCGCCACACTCACCGATTACGATAAAAACCGTCTCTACACCTTAGCCAAATGCGCTATGGACGAGACCGTAACTAAATTCGAGAGCGTAAGCTCAGGGCTTATCGGCGGCAAGACTACGGGAGTCGCGGTTGACGGAATGCTTGAATCGGGCTACAACACTCAGGTCATCTACTACCTGCCCGAGAACAAGAGTCTCGTAAACTTCCCGCACAACCCCAAGAAGCCCGTTCCCAATCCCACGACGCGAACCTATAACGTTGGCAGTGACGATGTTGACGACGACGGCTTCATCGAGATACCCGTGATCAAGGAGCCTGTTATCACCCTCGACTCCACCGACGAGACTATCGCCCCGATCATCAGCTGGGGAAATCTCAATACGAGGAATAACAAGCTCGAGGACGATATAAAATGCGTCACAAACTTTGAGTTCGGCTACAACTTCACCCTGCCCGACAACTTCTCGGGCAACACCGCCGCGACTCTCTCGAACGATAAACGCACTATGAAAATCTACGCCCTCAACGGCAATAAGCCGGGCGGGCTTGTGATGACGATAAAAGTTTTCAACGTAGGCACGGCAACGGGCGGCTACTCTACTATCGAGAGCTTCAACCAGTACAGCTACACCTACAAAATAGAGCCTGACGCGCCGCTGTCGATCAACGACCAGACCGTCAAGGAAAACTTCGCGCTCATTGACGCGAGCGCTTAAGCTGAAACATTATTTTCTTTGAAACAGAAGTATATTAACGGAGGTAAACACTATGAAAAAGGTACTTGTTTGCGAAGATGAGTCCGCAATCCGAGATTTCGTTGTAATCAACCTGCAAAGAGCGGGCTATGACGTTGTCGAGGCTGACAGCGGCGAAGCCGCCCTCAAGCGCTACGACGAGAACGGCGGCGATTTTGACGTCGCGATCCTCGACGTAATGCTGCCGGGTATCGACGGATTCCAGGTTTGCAAGGAGCTGAGAAACAAGAACGGCGGTCTCGGAATTATTATGCTCTCCGCCAAAACTCAGGAGATGGACAAGGTTACGGGTCTTATGCTCGGAGCCGACGACTATGTTACAAAGCCGTTCTCTCCCTCTGAGCTTCTCGCGCGCGTTGACTCGCTTCACAGGAGAGTTTCTCTGGCTCAGGCTAACGCGGAGAACAACTTCAAGGAGGAGCTCCACTCGGGAGACTTCACACTCAACCTCAGAAACCGCGCCCTTCTCAAGAACGGCGAGACTATCGAGCTTACTCAGGTTGAGTTTCAGATTATGGAATACTTCTTCTCAAACCCCGGCGAGACGCTCGACCGTACAGACATTTTGAGTCACGTATGGGGCGACGCTTATGTCGGCGAGGAGAAAATCGTTGACGTTAACATCAGACGTCTGAGAATGAAGGTTGAGGACGAACCCTCTAACCCCAAGTACATCGTCACCGTCTGGGGTCTCGGATACAAGTGGGACACCAACGGCTGAGACGCTGAACAAACTCTTTAAGGGAGGAAGCTTAGATTGTTTAAGGGTATTACACGGCGTTGGATATTCAGCACCATGCTCGTTATTTTCCTTATAATCACACTTATAGCCACGGGTCTGATATACGCCACCGTCTACCTTTTCAACAACGAAGTCGAGCGTAACCTGAGCTCTGTCAGCGCGGAGCTGAACTCTGTGTTCGAGAACTACGAGGCGGATAACTCCACCTCATTCACCTCGGGCGCTCAGGAATACATCGAAAACTTCCGCTACAAAGAGAGAATGGAGGTTATGGCGGTTAACTCCGCAGGACGTATTATCCTGACCTCCACAGGCTTTTCTTACGACGACAATGAAAATCTGACGGACTTTGAAAACGCTAAGAACTCCAAGGAGGGCTACGCGTTCCAGAGAGGTATTATTAGCTCGGGCGAGAGCGTTATGAGCCTTACGCAGATCATAACCAACAGCAACGGCTCCGTTATCGGCGGAATACGCTACCTCGTTTCAATCGACGAGGTGTACAGCCGTATCGTTATTATTTCGGCTATTATTATCGTGAGCAGTCTGTTCATTCTGTTTTTGATCGTACTGTCGAGCTCGTACTTCATACGCTCGATCGTCGCGCCCGTAAATGAGCTTTCGGAGACCGCGAGAAAAATTGCCCGCGGTGACTTTTCCACAAAGCTCGAGAAGCGCTACAACGACGAAATCGGCGAGCTCAGCGACGCCATTACGGATATGGCTAAGGATCTCGAAAATACCGAGCAGATGAAGAACGACTTTATCTCGCGTGTTTCTCACGAGCTGAGAACACCGCTCACAGCTATAAAGGGCTGGGCTGAGACTATGCAGCTCGCGGGCAGGCGTAAGCTTGACCGCAAGACCTTTGACAAGGGTATGAGCGTTATCATCAAGGAGAGCTCGCGCCTTACGGGTATCGTTGAGGAGCTGCTTGACTTCTCGCGTATTCAGACAGGGCGTATGGTTCTGCTCAATGAAAAGCTCGACATTCTCGCGGAGCTTGACGAGGTTGTGCTTATGCTGCGCGACCGCGCCGTTAACGAGGGCAAGCATCTTATTTATGACGAGCCCGTCGAGGTTTTCCCGCCCGTCTACGGCGACAGGAACAGGCTCAAGCAGGTTTTCATCAACGTTATAGACAACGCGCTTAAATATACGTCGGAGGGCGGAGTAGTCGCGATCGAGGTCAACTACGACGCCGAGAATGATCCCGACAATATTACTATCACGATTACGGACACGGGCTGCGGTATTTCCGCCGAGGATCTGCCGAAGGTCAAGGAAAAATTCTACAAGGCTAATCAGAAGGTCAACGGCTCCGGTATCGGACTCGCCGTCGCCGACGAGATTATGCTTCTGCACAAGGGTACGCTCGAGATCGAGTCGGGCGTCGGGGTAGGCACAACTGTCACCCTCACACTGCCCGTACTGCGTGATAACAAAGGTATTTATGGAGAAAAAGAAGGTATTATATGAGTAAGAAAACAGAAACGAAGAAAATCACCTCAATCGGCGGAAGCGCTCTGATTGAAGGTATTATGATGAGGGGTCCCAAAAAGACTACCGTCGCCGTCAGAACAGGCGAGGACAGCATCTACACCGAGGATGTGGAGATGAAGTTCCTCGGAGCTAAAAAGTTCTGGAAAATCCCGTTCCTGCGCGGTATCTCGGGTATGATCGACTCGATGAGGCTGAGCTACAAATGCCTTATGCTCTCGGCTAACAAGGCTATGGAGGCGGGCGAGATCGAGGAGGAGCCCTCTAAGTTCGAAAAATGGATCGACGAAAAGCTCGGCGACAAGTTTATGAAGATCCTTATGGTATTTTCATCCGTGCTGGGAGTGGGAATCGCGATTTTGCTGTTCTTCTTCCTGCCGACATGGCTGTTCAACCTCGCGGGACTCTTTATCCCCGTCATCAAGGACGGCGGCGAGGCTGTAGTTTTCTGGCAGTCGGTAGTCGAGGGCTTGCTTAAAATCGTCATCTTCATTTCATATATTCTGATCGTATCGCAGCTCAGCGATATGAAACGCGTGTTTATGTATCACGGCGCCGAGCACAAGGCTATTTTCTGTTACGAAAATGAGCTGGAGCTCACCGTTGAGAACGTCAAGGCTCAGCGTCGCTTCCACCCTCGCTGCGGAACAAGCTTCATTCTGCTTATGCTTTTGGTGGGAATTGTGATAGGTCTGTTCATTCCGCACGCTCCGTTCGGGATCACATGGCTCAGACCTGTTATCAAGCTCGCGCTGCTTCCGCTTACAATGGGCGTCGGATATGAGCTCATCAAGTTCTGCGGAAAGCACGACAATATGTTTACAAGATTTATCGCCGCGCCGGGACTCTGGGCGCAGAGAGTTACTACCAAGGAGCCTGACGAGAGTATGTGCGAGGTCGCTATCAAGGCGATCGAGTCCGTAATCCCCGACGACGGCTCGGATATTGTTAAAAATGGTTGCTGTTAAAGGATTATACAATCAGGCTAAAGAGGAATTTACCAAGGCAGGAATTGACGCTCCTGCCTTTAATTCTTTATGCCTGGTCGAGAAGGTGTTCGGTGTAAATCAGGCTCAGCTTATGAGCGAAAATCCTCTCGCGGATGAAAAGGACGCGGCGAGGTTTATCACTCTTGTCGGCAGGAGGCTCACGGGTGAGCCGCTTCAGTATCTGCTCGGCGAGTGGGAGTTTTACGGCTATAAGTTCAAGGTCGGCAGGGGCGTGCTGATACCGCGCGACGATACGGAGGTACTGCTGAGGAGCTGTCTTGACTATCTTAAGGACAAGCCTGCGGCGAGGGTGCTCGACCTCTGCTCAGGAAGCGGAGCGCTTGCCGTTGTGATCGCGAAGGAGACGAACTGCGAGGTCATCGCCGTCGAAAAATCCGCGGAGGCTCTGCCCTATCTTATGGAGAACATCAGCCTCAACAAAGCCGCTGTCGCGGTGGTCGCCGACAATATTTTCAGGTGTACGGACGACTTTCCCGACGGATATTTTGACCTTATCCTCTCGAATCCGCCGTATATCATCAGCTCCGAGATAGACAGTCTGCAAAAGGAAATCGCCTATGAGCCGAGGATGGCTCTCGACGGCGGCGAGGACGGCTATGTCTTTTACCGCCACATAATTTCACAGTGGAAGTCAAAGCTTAAATCGGGCGGCAGGCTTGCGTTTGAGCTCGGCGAGGGTCAGTTTGAGACCGTAAAATCGCTTATGGAGGACAATGGCTTCACGGAAATCGGCTTTGAAAAGGACTTAGGCGGAATTCAGAGGGCGGTTTATGGGACACTGAGTACGATTTAGAAAATTTGTTCGTGTTTTTTGAGCCTTTTATATTGATTTTTTCGCCCATATATATTAAAATAGATACGAAATTGAAAATCCATTCGGGAGGTATAATTTTATGGCAGTAGATAAGAATAAAGCGCTGGAAACAGCTCTCGGTCAGATTGAAAAGCAGTTCGGCAAGGGCGCGGTCATGCGCCTCGGTCAGAACCAGCATATGAGCGTAGACCACATCTCCACAGGCTCGCTCTCGCTCGATATCGCGCTCGGTATCGGCGGACTTCCGAGGGGAAGAATCGTAGAAATTTACGGACCCGAGTCATCGGGTAAAACGACGCTCTCGCTTCACTGTATCGCGGAGGGTCAGAAGGACGGCGGCAACGTTGCGTTTATCGACGTTGAGCACGCTCTTGACCCGACCTACGCGACGGCTCTCGGTGTTGACATCGACAACCTGCTCGTCGCTCAGCCCGACACAGGCGAGGACGCGCTCGAAATCGCCGAGGCGCTTATCCGAAGCGGAGCTATAGACGTAATCGTTATCGA
>CACYDB010000046.1 GCA_902773035.1 uncultured Ruminococcus sp.
ATTGACAATCAGTGGGGAACTATGAACCGTATCGGCGCGAGCGGTAATATGTTCTATAAGGATAAGAGAGTCGCGGCGGTCAACTTCTTCCGTAACGCTATGGTAGGCGAGGAGGAGACTATCACGAATCCCGACGAGAATTCTACATCAGTTCAGATTTGCCGCGGCGACAAGGGCGCTGTTATCGTCAACACCGCTGAGGAGCTCAAGGTTGACTTTGAGACTAGCCTCGCGGACGGTACATATATCGACCGCGTTGACAATAAGACAGAGTATACCGTTAAGGACGGTAAGATTACCTGCGATAAGCCTATCGCCGAGAATAAGGTTGTAGTTCTTTACAACGAGGGCTATACAAAGTACGCTACTCCCGCGACTGTTAAAATCAGCGATAAGGTCAGCTGTCTGTATGATACTAATTCGATCAGCGTGCCGCTTGAGTGCAAGAATGCCGAGAAGGCTACCTATTCGGTCAACGGCGCGAGTGAAAAGAGCTTTAAGAACGGCGATAAGATCACTCTTAAGGCGGCGGAGGCTACCGACGGCGTGATTACTCTTACGCTCAAGGGCGTGAGCAAGGCGGGTCAGAATACATATATGAAGTATTACTTCACGAACTCCGATATTACTGGCACTGATACCACAAGGTATGTTTCAGAGGGTGATACAGTTACCTTTGAGAAGCCTGACGGCTGGGGAGACACGCTTTACGCTTATGTTTATGATGATTCCGACGGTCAGGAATGTCCGTGGCCAGGAACTGAGATGAAGAAGCTCAAGGGCGATACCTACGAGCATACCTTCCTTTATGACTGGGAGAATCCGTTTATCATCTTCTCTGACGGCGAGAATCAGTATCCGGGTCAGAATGAGCAGGGACTTCCCGCCGAGAAGGATTCCGAGTTTGAGATGGAGTAATATGTGATGGCGTTTTACGTTACGTATACAAGCGACAAAAAGAGAATCGTCGCGTTCCTGCTGTGTGTGTTCGGCGGATTTCTGGGGCTTCATCAGTTTTATGTGGGTAAGCTTTTTATGGGATTGATTTACCTGATCACAGGCGGAATCTTCGGAATAGGCTGGATCATTGATATTATAAGGATCGTGGCGGGATCGTTCAGGGATAACGTCGGCGCGCCGCTGAGACAATGAAGGAGCTTGGTATGAAATTTGTATTAAAAAGAGTATCGCTGATCGCGCTTGCTGTTATTGTCGCGGCGATGTGCTTTGTCGGCTGCGGTAAGGAGAAGCGTGAGGCTGACGCTGTTATCGAGGATATTATCACATATCACGGCTGTTATGATAAACAGGCTGACGCTAAGGTTGACGAGCTGTTAGGCGAGCTTGGTGAGATCGACAGCAAGCAGGGTGAGCTGTGGAAGAATATAATGGACTACTGGGAGTACGCAAATTCCGACTTAAAGATCAATATTGACAAGCTCCCCGCTAATCTTTCGGATAAGTCGAATCTCGCGCTTGTAGCGCTCGGATTTGAGCTCAATGACGACGGTACGATGAAGGACGAGCTTATCGGCAGACTCAAGGTCGCGCTGGCGTGCTCAAAGCAGTACAAGAACGCATATGTGATCTGTACGGGCGGCGGTACGGCTAAGGATAACAAGAAGGTCACTGAGGCCGGACTTATGGGAGAATGGCTCGTTGAGCACGGTCTTGATAAAAACAGGCTGATTATTGAGGATAAATCGCTCACTACAGCTCAGAACGCGGAGTTCTCCTATGATATCGTGCTGGAAAAATATCCCGATATTGATTCGGTGGCTATAATCAGCAGCAGCTATCATATTCCGTGGGGCTCGCTTCTGTTTGAGGCTGAGTTTATGAAGTACGCTATGGAGAAGGATGTTCCCGAGATTCACGTTGTTTCTAACGCCGCTTACAAAACCTCTAACGAAACCTATAAGGAGAGCGAGATTCTACGCTGGGAGACAGGCGGTATGCTGCAGCTGGTCGGAAATAATGATCTGGCTATGAAGTATTATTTCAATAAATACGAAAAGCCTGAGCTTTAAAGTGATATTATAATTCTAAATTAGAATAATAAATATGTAAGCGAAGTCCGAAATCCCGAGTGGTTTCGGACTTTGTTATTTAGTATTGACATTTTGAGTAAAAGCGTATATAATAATAATTGCTTTGGGGGTATAGCTCAGCCGGGAGAGCGCTTGAATGGCATTCAAGAGGTCAGCGGTTCGATCCCGCTTATCTCCACCAAAAGAAAGAGGACGCATAAGCGTCCTCTTTCTTTTGGCGGAGAAATATGATTAAGCGGGATCGAAGCCGAGTATACGTTTGGGTATAGAGGAAGCGCACTGAGTTGTTAATTCGGAATTCGGAATGCGGAATTCGGAATTAAATAGCGCCATACGTTTGGATTTTAGTTTAAACAAAGGAGCAGAACGTAATTTCCCGCAGCAGACCATTAGAGGAACGGGCAGTCAGGGGGAGAAGAAGCATAAGACAGAGGCACACTGAGTTTGACGAGGAAATGTAAAAAAGATCGGGCTGCCCGAATGGGCAGCCCGAAGGTTGTTTATCCAAGGAATTACGTGAATGAGCTGAAATCGAATGTGATGTTCTCTTTGA
>CACYDB010000047.1 GCA_902773035.1 uncultured Ruminococcus sp.
GACTTTAAGGAGATGGAGAACGCGGGTATGATGTCCGCTATGCTCAAATCCGATTTCTATAATAAGGAGCTTGGGCTGTCAGAATATGATATAAGAAACGGTAAACCTTCGATTTCCTTCCTTGTTAATCCTGTTTACTGTGACGGTTACGTTTACGAATGGTTTTCGATGAAGACTGGAAGCACCAATATTCCCGCCGTCCTCGCAAGCTGTGACATTACCTCCGATTCGCCGAGCTGGAAATTCTCGCTCTGCGATAATGACCAGTCGGAAATTGTCAACAAAATAAACGAAAACAGCGATATAAGCGGTATAAGCAAGGCTGTATATAACGGAAAAATCTACTTTATCAGCGGCTTCGGCGACTGGTCGGATGAGGGTATGGCGGAAAAGGCCGAGAACGGTCTGACAAGAGCGGTGTACTCCTTCGATCCTTCTGAGAAAAAGATCACAAAGGAATCCGCTATGCTCCCCGCCGAAAAAGGATATCTCAATATGAGCTTTATCGAGTGGAACGGCGCTTTGTACGGCTTTATGGGACTCGGTGAGCCAAAGAGTGACGATTCGTTCGTTGATGATTACGCCTTGTCGGACGACATCCTGAAATTTGACGGCAAAAAGTGGAGCGTGCTTGACTTCAAGATGCCCAAGACGTTCAGAACTCTTTCCGTCAACAAGTTCAATAAAAACAACCTGACGGTTCCCGCGCTTGGAATATCTAAGTACGGTATCATTATCGCGGGCGTAAGCGTTGACGGCTACGGCGATACAATGCTTTTCGACGGCGAAAAGCTCAGCCCGCTTTACTACTCGCTCTATGACGGAATTTCCGACGCCTGCCTCAGAAGCGGAGCCTCGACCGCCAAGGGCTTCTACGTTACAAATATGCTTGCTATAGATGATGTGGCGGGCTATGAGCTCTGTTCACTGCCGATCGGCAGCGGCGTGGAGCTTCCTCCCGAAAAAACTCCCAAGCTCAACAAAACCTCGCTGAGCATAAAGGCGGGAGCGACTGCCGCGTTAAAGGTGACGGACGGCGACGTAAAGACATGGACGTCCTCAAATAAAGCGGTCGCGAAGGTTTCAAAGGGTACCGTAACGGCGCTCAAAAAGGGTACGGCTACAGTCACGGCTGTGCTTTCAAACGGCGAAAAGCTCACCTGCAAGGTTAAGGTCACAACCTCGCCCAAGCTCTCAAAGAGCAACGTGACAGTAAAGAAAGGCAAAACCGTCAAGGTCAAGATAACAGGCAAAGCTAAGACCGTAAAGAACGTCTACACCAACACCAAAAAGGCTAAGGTGGTCTCAAAGAACACCGCGGCAACAATCAAGGTAAAGGGCTTGAAGAAGGGCTCGACTACCCTGAAAATCAAAGTCAACGGCGTAGCGTTAAAGCTGAAGGTCAAGGTTAAATAAAAGGTCAGACGCTCTCGGTATAGACCTTAACGAAGCGCGTGACTTCGCGAACGAAAACATTTAAGCTATAATTATTAAGATAACGCAAAACAGCGTGCAAGCAATGTAATCACCGCTTGCACGCTGTTCTTATGTCCAATTTTTTATTTCACGATTTAAAATCTTCTCGGCGTTATTGCCGTCGATGTCGAGCATTTCCGCCTTTACCAAACGCGTTTGAGCGATCCCGAAGAAGTTTTTTGCGAGGCTTTCGATATAGCCGTAGCTAAATGTCGGGTCATATGGACCTCCCGCGGTGGTGACGTAATAAAGCTCATTTGCTCCGCATAGGCCGACGGGCATTCCCTTTTCATTGTAAGCGGAGACGATCCC
This sequence comes from uncultured Ruminococcus sp., assembly GCA_902773035.1. Classification (GTDB taxonomy): domain Bacteria; phylum Bacillota; class Clostridia; order Oscillospirales; family Acutalibacteraceae; genus Ruminococcoides. Next base: position 1,789 of record CACYDB010000047.1, read on the forward strand.
CGTCACGTAGATATTTTCAATATAGGTTTTCAGCGGCGCGGGAAAGGATAGATCCCAATAAGGCGCGGAAATTACAATCGTGTCGGCAGAAGCGAATTGCTTTGCGTAGTCAAACATTTTGTCGCTGTAATCGCCCCGCTCAATCAGCTCGGTACGTCTGTTAAGGCTTTTTGAGTCAAGCGGTCGCAGATTTTCCTTATAGAGCTTCAGCTCCGTGTACTCTCCTCCGAGCTTTTGCAGAACAGCTTTCGCTAGCCTGTGAGTTCTTGATTCCTGTCTGGCGCAGCAGTTGATGTAAAGTATCATAAATCTATTCCGTCCTTCCAAATTAAATCTGATTCTATTCTACAACAAGCGGCGGTTTTGTCAAGAAATTTATCTCCTTTGTGCGTAAAAACCCTTCATAAATTATTTAGTTAGTGAATGGACATTGACCGACTTTTCTGTTATCATAATTATAAAAGATTTACAGAAAACAGGGTGAAATAACTATGATTGTAAGCAGCGGTTACGGAAAAAACGGATTTGACGCGCACGGCGGAAAACTACTTCAAAAGAAGGATATGGATTTCTGGATGAATCTTCCCGAAAGAACCGATCCGAGAGGCGTTTGCTTTGAGCTGGGAGAAGAAGTAGAAGAAGTGGAGCAGGGCTTTTTTGAATTGGTTCCGACGATATGCGAGCTGTGGATACTGAACACGGAATGCAGGCTGTATCTCTCCGAGGACGAGAAAGCTCTTTTCAAAAAGAATAACGTTCTCATCAGAGGAGCGTTTGATTCGTCCGCCGAAGCCTTTGCGAGAGAAAATCACCTGCGCTTTCTGCATACGGACTCAGTGATAGCAAGAGAGGGCGACTATTTTGAGCGCGGGATAGATATCCTCACACTGCGCTTTTATACGGACGGCAGCGCGTATATCAATCAGGATGAAAAATGCCAGGGCATTTCCGCGGGAAACACCGGCGGCGGTGAAGTTGACATAACGCTCCCCAAGGATTTCTACAAAACAATGTCGGCAAAGGATGTAGCGGGAATGTGCTGGGGCAATTGTTATGACGACATCCTGAAAAGAGGCATATTAAACTCACTGATGAAAAAAGCTGTCAAGAAAAACGGCTTCTTTAAAGATTTCACTTAAAAGTATATTTGTTTTTCAGAATAGATTGC
>CACYDB010000048.1 GCA_902773035.1 uncultured Ruminococcus sp.
CGGTAGATTTTGACAGAATAAAAAACAAGGCTCTACATAGCGGAAAGCCTTGAAAGAATTGATAATATCTGATTATCTCTTTGAGAACTGTAACAGCGTAAAGAAAACAGTCCTGTGGACTGTTTTTAGCCCGTAGCGTTGCAGAACCTATAGCTCCGCTCACGCCATAATAAGCGAGATGGTAGTTTTCTCACTTATAAAACGCACTGATGGTCCACGCACCCGAAGGGTGCTCATCAGGGGCTCGAAAGCGTTGCAGAACCTATAGCTCTGCCTTTTTTGAGGGAATGGACTGAATAATACGAAGAATCCCCTCTGTATCGGCGGCATTAATTTTTCTTAGCTTACCGTCAGCCGCAATCATTTTAACCGGGGTACAAATCGTACCCCACTTCAAACTAAGCTCAGGATCTCTGCTTCTCATTTTTTTAATGTACTGTTTAACATCCTTGCTTTCCGACAATATCTCAACAACGTCCGATACCGAAAAATACCATTCCTCTTTTTCCTCATCCCACGCTGTTCGGATAGGTTGGTCTTCGAATCTCTTTATATTATCCACTCTCTTATCCTCCGCTATCTATGAATCCGCTTTTGAATTATTATATCACACTTCTTTCGATTATAAAAGATATCAAAACATTTATATTACAAGCAAATCCAACCTTCCGAAGAAAAATGGAAAAAGATATATACAACGCGGGAAATATGTGCTATAATCTACTCACAACTATCGAGAGGTGATTTTTATGAGCTATATTTTATCATGTGAATCTACGGTTGATATGCCGTTTGCAAGGGTTGACGCGCGCGGTATACCCGTTCTGTTCTACTCTTATACTGTCAATGGGAACGAGTATCCCGACAATATGGATCGCGATCCCGAGGCGTTTGAGCGTTTTTACGAATTTCTTCAGACCGAGATTCCCTCTACCTCTCAGATCAATGAATTCAAATACATCGACTTCTTCTCTGAGCTGCTCGAAAAGGGCGACGTTATTCATCTAACCTTCGGCTCGGGTATGACGACCTCGATCCAAGGCGCTCTGGCGGCGGCTGATAAGCTCAGAGGCAAGTACCCCGACCGCAAGCTTATCGTGCTCGACACCCTCTGCTCATCCTCGGGCTACGGACTGCTCGTTGACGGCGCGGCTGACCTTCGCGATCAGGGCAAGACTATCGACGAGGTCGCCGAATGGGTCAAGGAAATGCGCGGCAAGGTTCACCACGAATTCTTCTCCACGGACTTAAAATACTTCCGCAAGAGCGGACGTATGTCGGGTGGCGCGGCGACTGTCGCGACGATTCTCAATATCTGCCCCATACTTCGTCTTGACGCGGCGGGCAAAATCATCGCGTATGATAAAGTCAGGGGCAAGAAGAACGCAATTAATTATATTCTGGGCAAGATGGCGTCTCACGCGATCGACGGCGAGAACTACAGCGGCAAGGTTTTCATCTCCCATTCAAACGTTATTGAGGACGCTATGGATACCAAGAAAGCTATTGAGAGCCGCTTCAAGAACATTGACGGCGAGGTTCAGATCTTTAATATCGGAACGATCATCGCTTCTCACACGGGTCCGGGAACCGTCGCGGTATTCTACTTCGGCGACGAGAGAGAATAATAACAACACTTAATTAGATCAAGAACCGACTTTGAGTCGGTTCTTTTTTGCTGTAAGAAAAACGCGGACAGTCCGAAAACTGTCCGCGTAAACGTTTAGTTTATTTGATTATTTTACTGCCTCGCCGATCGGATAAGCTACGGGAAGCTTTACGCACCACATCTGAATCTGGGTAGCGTCCTTGATGTTGACTGTGCCGTTGCCGTCGATCTCTGAGAGACGGATATTTGTAGCGTTGAACTCTACGAGCTTAGCGACATACTTCTGAACGTGAGTAACGTCCTTGATGTTTACAACACCGCTGAGGTCAGCGTCACCGAGGATTCCGCCGTCGCCTACGGGCAGAGTTGTGCCGGGCTGAGTTACGGGAGTGGACTCTGTCGGCTTAGTAGTTGTAGGCTCAGTGTCGGGAGGAAGTGTGGGCTCCTCGCCGTTTCTGTAGAGGTAAACAACGTTGATAACGCCCGGTGAGTAGAAGCCTGCGGCGTTAGCGGGAGTCTCTACGAGCTTACCGAGAGAGTTGTCGCCTGTTGTTGTGTACTGGTCAATGCTCTTCTTTGAGCCTGATGTTGATGTATCAGCCTTGAGCTTCTTACCTGTGTCGATGTCGATGTAGGATGTAACGAGAGTTGAGTTGTAGGTTACAACCTTGTTCTGAATCGTACAGTCGCCTGCTACGGCATATCCGGGCTCATTCTGTCCCGGCTCCTGAGACTGTCCCGCGCCGCCGTGGAACATTACCTTACAGGACGCGAGCGGGATCGTAATCGTGAACCAGCCGTTGCCCTTTGCGGAGTCAGCCTTCATAAGGCCCTTGCCTGACTTACTGTAGTTCCAGGCGCCGAGCGGTTCCTCGCCGTCGTCTGTGTAAGCGTAGCAGAATACCTGTGTGCCCCATGCGGACTGTGAACGGTAGTAGTGAATTGTTGTTGTCTGAGAAGCGAGAGGCTTGTAGGTGAACTTGATTGTCTTATCTGTGCCCGCGAACTTGCCTGTTGTGCCTGAAGGATACTTGTCTGTGTCGAGCTGATAGCCTTCAACCGCGCATACGGGAATGCTGTAGCTGTCGCCCTTCTCAAGACGGTAGGACATACTCGGTGTGAGCTTTTTGCCTGAAGCGTTGACATAATCAACTGTGAGAACGCCGACCTGCTTGCCGTTGGACTGATAGTTATAAGTAACTGTTGTGTCACCGTTGAACTTGCCGGATACTGTGCCCTCGGAGCCTGTTACGTTGTTGTCGATGAGGATCGTGGGGTCCTTGAGAGCATGATAGTTTGTACCGATCTTGTACTTGGCTGTTGTAGTCTTTTTGAGAGTACCGTTTACAACGTGCTTTGTTGTAAGTGTGCCGTACTGGAATCTTGAGGAAAGATCCTTGTAGCCTGAGGTCTCAACGAGGATAGCCGCTGAGTGAGCGGGAGCTGAGTATGTGCCTGAGCATGTGCCGAGGGATGTGAGTCCCGCCTTCTTATCGTTGGCAACGATCGTCCAGTTACCCGGTACGGATACGGAGGTAGCTGAGCCCGCGTTAAGAATTACGGCAACCTTGCCCCATTCGCCAGACTTCTTGCTTGTATTGTTTGTAAGAGTATAGGCAATGCAGGAGTCGGACTTGATCATAGAGATAGCCGAGCCTGAGGTTGAGGAGTCGTCATGGAACGGTGTGTAAACCGTGCTGATCTGACGCAGACCCTTGTAGTAATCTACGACTTCCTTATACTTGGTTACACGATCCCAGTGGAGCATATTGACGTCATCCGAGGAGTTGTAGGAGTTACGCGTACCCTTCTTGGTACGGGCAAACTCGTCGCCGGAGTTCATAAACTTAACGCCCTGAGATGTCATTACGAGCGCGCCCGCGACCTTGAGCTGTCCGAGAAGTGAAGCGTCTGTACCCTCTACCTTGCTCTTTACGCTCGCGTAGTTGGTAGTGGACTTCTTACCGTCCTCGGTGCCTGTTGTCTTACAGCCTGTGATTCTATCCCAGATAATATAGTTATCGTGGTTGTCGATGTAGTTTACGGTCTTGGTCTTATC
>CACYDB010000049.1 GCA_902773035.1 uncultured Ruminococcus sp.
CTTGACAATTTTATAATATCGCGTATAATAATATCAGAAGTTGTCTTCGGGGCGGAGTGAAATTCTCCACCGGCGGTATAGCCCGCGAGCAGTTTTCTGCTGAGCCTGTGAGATTCAGGCGCCGACGGTATAGTCCGGATGAAAGAAGATTTTTCAGAGAATTTTTGTCCCGTCGCGCTTTTGCGTAACGGGATTTTTATTCTTTATAAGAAAAAACCTCGACTTCAACTCCTAAAAAATTATTAGGAGGTCATCACTATGACAAAAAACACAAGCAAAGTAAAAACTATCTGCGCGCTCGCAATGCTCACGGCGCTGGCTATCGCGGCTGATATGTTCCTGCGTCTGCCAAACATCGCGGGCTTTCTGACCTACGAGCCCAAGGACGTTATCCTGACTATCGGCGCGTTCATCTTCGGACCGCTGTACGCTCTGGCTATGGCGCTCGTCACCTGTACGGTCGAGATGCTCACCATCAGCACCACGGGACCTATAGGACTGCTTATGAACTTCCTGTCCTCAGCTGTCTTTATAGGCGTAAGCTCGGTCATCTATCACCGCAAAAAGACAATGTCCCGCGCGATTATCGGACTTGTCGCGGGTTCACTCTCAATGATAGCCATAATGCTTTTATGGAATTATATTATGACTCCGATTTATATGGGAGTTCCCAGAGAAGCGGTGCTCGAATTATTCCTGCCCGTGCTGATTCCCTTCAACGCGATCAAAGCCGGACTCAACTCCGCGCTTGTACTCCTGCTTTACAAGGGCGCAGTAACGGCTCTGAGAAAGTCAAGCCTCGTGCCCGCGCGGGAGAGTAACGACAATGCAAATAAGCGCGTCAACACCGTAATACTCGTGGTAATCTCAGCGCTTCTTGTGGCGACAATGCTGCTCGTGCTTCTGATATTCGCAAAGATTATTTAAGGCAACACCGCGTACTCCGCGCTTAAAGCCCTTGACAAAAAGCTCAATAGTAGTATAATAATGATGTTCGCAGAGTAGAGGCGCGCGCGTGAAGTGTCTCTCGGACGGGGAGTTGCCGGGAGAACGAAAATCTTCGGATTGCGGTGCGGGCTTCGCATCCCACTGTAACTATGATTATAAGGGGACTGCCGGCGCAGTCCCTTATTCATTTTTTCAGTGGTCATTTATGAAAGGATAATCATAATGACGCTAAAAGAAAAAACTTTTAATTCCGCAAAAGAATTAAGCAGCGTATTTTCGCTCACGGCAATCGGAATGCTCCTCGCGCTGAGGATAATCCTCGGCATCTTCGCCAACTCAACAATGGCGCTGTTCGGCAATATGGTCAAGATAAGTCTTAACTTCCTGCCGATAGCGATAGCGGCGGCGATGTTCGGGCCTATATGCGCGGCGCTGATTGGAGGACTCGGCGACGTACTTTCCTTCTTCCTCAACAGCGCGGGCGGAACCTACTTCCCGGGCTTCACGCTCAACGGTATAATCACGGGACTGATACTCGGCTATTTTCTTTATAAGAATAATGTCACGGTCAAAAACGTTCTGATTTCGTGGACAATCAACGCCGTGATCGTCGAGATAATTATGTCGGGCTACTGGCTGTATTTCATATACGGCGCGGGGCAGGGCAGCTCGTTCTACCTTTTCCTCTGGACAAGAGCGATCAGCGAGGCAATCAAGTTTGTGCCGTCGGTACTGATAATCTTAGCCGTAGGCAAAGCGGTAGGGAAAATCAAAATACGTAACGCATAATTAAAGGTCGGTAAGACAATCGCTGTCTTACCGACCGTTTTTATATACACGGTTTATTCAAATCAAGATATTTCAAGTCGTGAGTCACGACCTGCTCCTCCTTGGGAGGCGGAGTCATAAAGTCCTCGCCGAAGGCAAGCGCAAGGTATTCTCTGTAGCCCTTCATAGCCTTGAAGCTCTCGCCCTCAAACTCAACCTCTGCGGTGCCGTCAAAGAGCTCCTTGGGATATTCGTTCTTCATAATTCGCGGACCGGCGCAGAGCTCGCATATGTAGTCGCAGTCGGAGAGCTTATATTTCGTCATATGCCTTTCGGCAAACTTCCATATCTTCTTGCGGATCTTAAAGCCTCTGAAAATCCCGAGCAGAATCTTGCTGCCGAGAGCCATGATACCGCCGTGCTTTTCGGGAACAGTCTGAGCGCGGAAAAGCGAGTAGATTATACACCAGAAAAGCTGGAACTTTTTCTTCATCCCCGAGGGTCTCGGGTCAACGGGGAAAATATCGAACGCGACTCCGTGAGGAATATCCAGATCCGCCTGATAGTTTTTAACCAGAGTAGCGCTTGTGTCAACAAGCGTCGCGAAGCAGTTGCGAGTAAAGGTCTCGTCTGTTTCATTGAGCAGAAGAAATCTCTCGCTCGGATTTTCCTCAAGATAAGTTTTGATGAACCGCTGATAGTCCTCTCTGGGCATAAACACATCCGCGTCGTCATCCCAGGGGATAAAGCTCTTGTATCTCAGCGAGCCGATAAGACACCCTCCGCACAGATAGTACGTGATGTTGTGACTGTCGCAGAAATCGCGGAAGTATTTAAGTATACCGAGCTCCTTGAGCTGCAAGCCCCGAAGCTGCTCATCGCTGAGATTAATAGCCATTTTTACCTCGTTATTTTTCTTCTGTAGAATTATCTTCTTTAGCCTTCTGAGCTTCCTCAAGCTCCTTTTCTTTTTTGAGCTTGCGTTTCCAGAACGGGATTGTAATAATGCCGACGCAGGTTCCGACTCCGTAGGCTATGTGCATAAGCGGAAACAGAACCGGAAGCAGGAAGAACTGCGGGTGTATATCTCTCATAGTAAAGCAGCTTACCGTGTTTACAAAGTCAAACATCGAGTAAAGCAGCAAAAGAATTTCGAGAAGCAGGGGATATCCCAGAATCGCGAAAACTGACGTAAACAGCAGTCCGCATACAAAAAGAAACGGTACAAAGTGATAGTAAGAAAGACATTTCGGCGAAACAGAAAGTGTAAGACCGATCCATTTGCCGTTGCCGAATTTCTGCTTGATCATACTTTTGAGGTTATTTCTGGTGTGCTGATAAGAGATAATCTCGGGATTAAAGCAGAACTTAAAGCCCGCCTTCTGAATCCTGTAGTGCATTTCGTTATCCTCGGTACGCGTCAGGCACTCGTTGAACTGACCTACCGTGTCAAACACCTTTCGTTTATACGCGCCGTGGAACAGTGAGTTAACGTAGGTTTTTCCCTGCTGACGACGGTACGGAGCGATCGAGCTTCCGAACATAGAGGTCTCAACAAGCAGCAGAGTTTCCTTCCACGGAGTTTTTTCGTCAATAATATTAGGTCTGAAGCCGCCGCAGATATCCTCGTCCTGAAGCGTCTTGATATTTTTTTCAATAAAGTCAGACGGAATAGAGGCGTGAGCGTCAATTCTGACTACAGCGTCGCCGCTGTAGTTGTTAAGAACTACGTTCCATCCGCACGGCTGAGTTCTCTTGGGATTCGAGAGCACCTTTATATCATAGAATTCCGCCTTGTTATTCTTGCGGAAGGTTTCCATAATTACCTTGGTGTTGTCGGTGGAGTTACTGTCAACAAGCAGAACCTCGATTTTTTTGTGGTCGTAGGTCTGGGCGCAGATATCCTTAAGCAGTAAGCCCAGCGAGTTCTTCTCGTTATAAGCTATTACTCCCAGTGTTATTATCATATCATTCTACCTTCCTTGTAAAGTTTAAGAAGCCATTTTGCCGATACCGCCGAGGAAGTCAGCGCGTAGGGTATAACGTAGAACGCGGGCAGTACAAAGAAGCACAGCGCAAACCACGGCAAAAATGAGCACCACAGCATATATACGTCGCCCCTGTGGCGTTTGATGATGTGGTTGGTTATCTGTAAGTTAGTCTGAAAATCAATGTTGTCATCCTCGGTGTAGAGGAATTCGGAAATAAAATACTTGAGAAGCAGCAGTATCGAGCCTGTGACTCCGGCGGCAAAAAGGAGAGTCAGAGCGATATCCATCGCGGGAACACTTTCCGTGCTAAAATTCACAGACTTGATTATGTTAAGAGCGTTGTACGGAATAAAGCAGATGTAGCATTTCAACAGCTTCAACAGCGTCAGAACAATGTTAAAGCCGAGAGTGCGCGCGTATCTGCCTTTCTTGAAATAATAGAATAAATCGTAAAACTCAGTCTCTCTGTTGTTAGCCGCGTTAAAGATGAGTCTGTACAAGCCGTTTTTAACAGGGCTGAACATAAAAATAAACGCGACGGTGACCGCGGTGGTCAGGAGTAGGAACGGCGCTGAGTCGGGCTTGAGCTTGCCGTCGGCGTCCCAAACGTTTCCGAACATAAGAATAACCTCAAAGTACAGAAACGCAAGATACCCCAGCGCGATCATTGTGAACATCGCGGCAAGCATAAGCGGCCATTTTCCGTTCAGTTTTTCACGAGCCTGAGCCCGTATCTTCTTTTCTATCATACTTACTCCATTGTGTAAAGCTCATACATCGCCTGCAGGCAAATCTGAGCGTGCTTGAAAAATTTATCCTCGTCAATACTCTCATCGGCGTTGTGCATATTTACGTTATCGTCCTTGAACGCGGGACCAAACGCGACGCCCTTACCACCGAGGACTCTGGCGTAGGTTCCGCCGCCGGTTGAATAGAGCTCGGGCTTTTCACCCGTAATCTTCTCATACGCGGAGCTCAGCGCGCGGACTATGTCGCTGTCCTCAGGCAGATAAAGCGGAGTTGAGTGGTGTACAATATCGAGCGTAAAATTATAATTCTCACAAAGAATTTTGATTTTATCAAAAACCTCTCCGAACTCCTTCGTTACGGGATAGCGTATATCGAGAGTGAAATAGCTTTCATCCTTATTGATCCTCAGCGAGCCGAGGCATACCGTCAGGCTTCCCGACGGCTCGTCGGACATCTTTATTCCGAGGGCTTCACCGTCAGTACCTGTGAGATATTTTTTGATAAAGCCGAGAATATCGCTGTCAAAATCATATTCGAGCGCGAGCTTTACCGCCGCGTTGTCGCCCTTGAAGCACTCGCAGGCGTGAGCGGAGCTGCCCTTGATTACTGTTTCCTTACCGTCGATAATGATAATCGCTTCGTCGGGAACAGCGTTGAGCGCCTTTCCCGCGGAGATACTGTCAAAGCCGTTTGGCGATTCACCGCCTGAAATTTTAAGCTGTAAAATTCCCTTTTCCGCGAGGCAGATACCGTATTCGCTGTCGGGAGTGAAGCTCATATCGGGAACAGGCTCATATTTAAAGTAGGTTTCCATATCGCTCATTCCGACTTCCTCATCGGTGCCGAAAATCGCGCGCAGTGTATTTTTGCCCTGAACGCCGCTCTCCCTGAGAGCTCTCAGGCAATACAAATCAACGATTGACGCGCCCTTGTCGTCGTCAACGCCTCTGCCGTAGAGCCTGCCGTTTTCGCGGGTGAGAGTGAACGGTTCATACGTCCAGTTCTTTCCCGCGGGCACAACGTCAAGGTGAGTCAGAGCTCCGCAGATCTTACCGCCTCTGCCGATTTGAGCGTGACCTGCTTTATTTTCGATATTTTTAGTTTCAAGCCCGAAGTCCAGAGCTCGTCTGAGTATAAAATCAAGCGCTTTTACGCATTCGTCAGGAGTCTCGCTCGCCACGGACTTTATCTCAATGAGAGTCTTTAAATCCGCGAGCAGCTCGTCTTTATATTTTAAAATGTTTTCGCCGAAATTCATATTCCGCGTTTCCTTCTTCCGAGTAAAATCAGTATTGCTATATACATAAGGAATATTATACCACAGCAAACCGAGATTATAATTCCTATATCGAAACCATAGATGTTGTATTTAAATTCAATTTTTGAGACGGTCTTTCCGGGTACCCTGACAGCCATAAAGCCGTAGTCCGCCTCGATGATCTCAGCCTCTTTGCCGTTAACATAAGCGCTCCAGCCCTTGTCGTAGGGAACTGAGAAGAACAGCAGGTTGTCGCCGCCCTTGTTGTCAAGCTCAGCCTTGAAGCTGTTTTTGGTAAACTCAAAGCTTTTGCAGGCATTTTTTCTGAGCGCTTCGCAGTTCTTGAAGTACTCCTCGCGACCGTAGGTGAAGTCGTCTGTCTTGCTTTTAAAGCCCTTGGGATCGTCCTTCATTTCCTTGAGAGTTTCCTCTGTGTAGCCCGTTATGTCCGAGAAACGCACGAGGTCTCTTTTAGAGAGCACCATCGCCTGCAACAGCGCTTCCGAGCGGTAGATGTTCTCGATCTTACCGAGCTCGCTCTTGCTTATGAATTTGTCAAACATAAAGCCCATCGGGATATGATGCTCGTTTTCGTAAACGTCAACTCCGTCAAAGGAGGTCTTGAATTTCCAGCCGGGCATAGCGGGCTTGTCATTTTTCTCAAAGTCGCTGTGCTGCGCGGCAAAGAGGTAGCGGCAGCTGAATAGCCCTCTGAGTCCGTAGTGATCGGTATCGGGCTCGCTGACGGTGCTTCTCTCAATTCCGAGCGCCGAGTCGTAGAATCTCATAATCGAGGTGGATACAACGCTGTGGAAGGTGCGGATTGACGGGATACCCCAGAACATTCCCGTGTTGTCGGGCATATCGTAAAAGTCCGAGCGGACATTTTGGATGTTGTCGAGCTTTTTTGCGTCCTTGTGATTGATGATGCACTCGCTGATAAGCGGAGTTTCCTCGGCGTCGAGCGAGTTGCCCGTCTCAACAATATATGTTGAGGACAACAGCGTAATCACGCAGATTCCCGCTATTGTCATAAACGCTAGCTTCTTTGTGCCTGCGGGGAAGGTCTTTACGATCACCGCGAATAACAGGATCGACACCAGCGCTGTCGCGACGTAGATCCAGTATCTGTCAAAGTATTGAACGGCTCCGAGCACAGTGCTCTTTGCCTCATTGTCATCGCCGTAAACGGTAGTCGGCATCAGCCCCGTGATCAAGGCGACGCCTGCCGTGATTCCTGCCGACCAGCCTATCGCGCGGTTCCATTCAACACGCTTTTCCTCAAGCGCTCTGACCGTCGCGAGCGACATGATCAGCACGGGCATATAGAACCACCGCGCGTAGTAAATGCTTGAATTGAGAAGCTGGAACACGGAGTTCAGCACGGGGATAAACGCGATAACGGCGCATAGAACGAGCAGCTTTTTTATCCAGTCGCGCTTTCTGAGCTGTAGATATCCGATAACGCCCGTCATACCTCCCAGACAAAGCCACGCGCTGACAGATGACCACTTAGCCTCAGCGTCGGGAGTAAAGTTGAGCTGAGCAGGCATTTCGGGAGGGAAGAACAGACTGACTACAATGTACCAGTACCTCTGCGGAAATTCGTGAACGATCGCGCTGTAGCCGTCGGGCAGGACCGCGAGCCTCGGGTTGCCCATCAGGAACAGCACCGTCGGAATAATCAGAAAAGCCGTCGCGCAGAAGCCGATAACTATCTCAAAGAAGAACAGAAGTATCTTGCCGAGTGTGATTTTGTAGCGGTTTGTAAACACCAGCATCAGCCAGTACATCGCCGTAAATACCGCCATTCCCACGAAAAAGTAGTAGTTGATCACGCACGCGGAGAATACCGCGGGAGCCAAGGCTCCCTTTTTGTTGTCGTACATAAACCTGTCCACCGCGAGCAGAAGCAGCGGAAAAACGATCATCGGCTCGTGAAAGTGGAAGAAGAAAATATTGTAAATCGAAAATCCCGAGAACGCGTACAAAAGTCCGCCCGCAGTCGCGAAAAGCCTGTTCCTGACGTAACGCTTGAGATAGAAGTAGCTTGTGATCGAGGCGCAGGCGAATTTGAGCATAAACAGCGGTCCCATAAGATAAGGCACAGCCTCGCTCGGAAACGGGATAGTCATCCAGAAGAACGGACTGCCTATGAGGTAAAACGAGTATGAAGCCATAGTCGCCGAGCCTAAATCGGTCGTGTGACTCCAGCCCATCATACCCTCGCGCACATGGTCATGAATCATCTGATAGAAGGGTATTTCCTGAACGTTAAAGTCGCCGTAATACATAAATAAGCCGCTGTTCTGCAGGATAACCGGGATAAAAAGCAGCGCCGAAATAAGCAGACCGAGTCCGAAGGTCAGCAGTCCGCAGTGCTTAAATATATTGCGTTCTATTTTTTTTACATTCATTATTGTTTCCCGCTTTACATTGAATTGAAATTGTATTAGAATATTATTTAGATATTATATCATATTATGTCGCAATTTTAAATACAAAAAATACAAAAGGATTGAAAATATGGAAAATTCTCATTTTTTCGCGATGCTTTCGCGTATGAAGTACATAACCCGCTGGGGACTGATGAATAATACAAACACGGAGAATATCAGCGAGCACAGCCTGCAGGTAGCGTTCTTCGCCCACCTTCTCGTACTGCTTCACAACAGGAGAACGGGCGATGAACTCAACGCCGAGCGCGCCGCGTTGCTCGCGATGTATCACGATACAACCGAGATCATCACGGGCGATATGCCCACCCCCGTCAAGTATTATAACCCCGAGATCATCTCCTCCTACAAAAAGGTCGAGAAGCTCGCGGGTGAGAGACTGGTGTCAATGCTTCCCGAGGAGCTGAGGGACGAGTACACCGATATAATTCTTATGGAGAATAAAAAAGACGAAGAACTAAAGATTTTCGTCAAGGCGGCGGACAAGCTCTCCGCCCTCGTCAAGTGCACCGAGGAGCTCAGAATGGGCAACGACGACTTTTTGAAGGCGAAGTTTTCCACCGAGCGCGCGATTCGGGACTTAAAGCTCCCTGAAGCCGACGAGTTTATGGAGAGGTTTATGCCGTCGTTCAACCTGACAATTGATGAATTTTAGGGTAAAAACGCTCACATAATGAATAAAGCGGAGGCTAATGTCTCCGCTTTTATAACTATTTTATCTTGATTATAAGTGTTTTGTAAATCGTCTTTACTTTGAAATTTGAGTTGCCCTTCGCGACAATTTTGACTTTAATCTTGTAGGTGCCCTTTGCGTAATTGCCTTTCTTTAAGGTGATAACGCCCTTTTTGCTGACAAATACTTTTGCTCGGATTAGCTTTGATGTTCCGCTCTTTACGAGAGTAACTGCGAATCTGCCATGAGCCTTTGTAATAGTAAGCGGCTTAACGGACTGTTTTTTAATCTTGAGCTTCTTTGCCTTAACTGTCTTGGTTTTAACCGTAACC
>CACYDB010000050.1 GCA_902773035.1 uncultured Ruminococcus sp.
AAAAGCTCGCCGATACCTGCGTATGCTGCGGCAAGCCCGCCAAGCATATGGTATACTGGGGCAAGCAATATTAATTCGGAATGCGGAATTCGGAATGCGCAATGCGCAATTATTTTGTTATAAGGTGGTGAAGAAGAAATGCCTATCAAAGTTCAGAGCAATTTGCCGGCTATAAAGGTTTTGGAGAGCGAGAATATCTTTGTGATGCCCGAGGAAAGAGCTATGACTCAGGACATCAGACCGCTGAAGATTATAATTCTCAACCTGATGCCTACTAAAATCGAAACTGAAACGCAGCTGCTCAGGCTTCTGGGAAACAGTCCTCTGCAGGTGGATATCGAGCTTTTGCAGACAGCGACGCATAAGTCAAAGAACACCTCGCGCAGACATCTCACTACCTTCTACAAGACCTTTGACGAAATCAAGAATCAGAAGTTTGACGGGATGATCATCACAGGCGCTCCCGTGGAACAGCTTGACTTTGAGGAGGTTGACTACTGGGACGAGCTCTGCGAGATTATGGACTGGGCAAAGAGGCACGTTTACTCAACAATGTACATTTGCTGGGGCGCTCAGGCGGGACTCTACCATCGCTACGGAATCGAAAAGTTCGAGTTCACCGACAAGCTCTCGGGCGTGTTTGAGCACAGAACGCTCAATCCGCTTCATCCGCTGCTCAGAGGCTTTGACGATATCTTCAAGCTGCCTCACTCACGCTTTACGGGCGTTCACAGCGCGGATATTTACAAGCACGACAAGCTTGAAATTCTCGCCGCGGGCGATACCGCGGGAGTTTCAATCGTTTGCAGTAAGAACGGCCGCGAGATCTATATTCTCGGTCACGCCGAGTATGACCGCGACACGCTCGCGAATGAATATTTCCGCGACGTTAACAGGGGGCTTGACCCTGTAGTTCCCGAGAACTACTTCCCTGATGATGACCCGACGCTCACTCCGCCGATGGTATGGAGAAGCACGGCGAATCTTCTGTTCTCAAACTGGCTCAACTACTACGTCTATCAACAGACGCCGTATGACCTCGAGGATTTGAAGAAGCTGATTTCAAACAATTAATTACATATAAGTTGAGGCTGACCTGATGGTCAGCCTCGCGCTTTATTTCACCTTAATTTTCACCGTTCGGGTAACGCTGTTTTCAAGATACCGCGAGTTACCCTTGGCGGTGATTTTTATTTTAATCCTGTGGATTCCCTTTTTAGTACCCTTCTTGACGGTGATTTTGCCGTTCTTAGTGACGGTCAGCTTTTTTGAGCCTGAGAGCTTTTTGTAGCAGAGCTTGCCCTCGGCGTTTTTGACTGTCACAGCGCTTACGGTCACTTTTCCATTTTTGAGCGACTTTGCCTTGACCGTCTTAGTCTTGACCGTAACCTTCATTGTGTTAGCTTTTTTACCGTCCTTCTTAGGAGAAACTGTCGGAACATCGGTCACAGACTCTCTTGCCGGAGCCACAGATGAACGGATGGCCAACACTTTTCCGTCATTATAAATGAATACTCCGCTTTTGTGATACGCGTCGGTTCCGAAGAACAATACGTTTGTGTATCCGTATTCCTTCATAAACTCGTATGACCCGACGCCCGATGAATTTTTCACAAAGCTGAACACAACCGTTCCGTCACTATATTCCTTGTAGAGATCAATTTTTGACTCGATATTATACGCGTCAAGCTTTTGTTTCTTATCATTGCCGAAAACATACTTCCTGACGACCTCGTTGTTTTCAATAAACTCGTTGAGTCCGTTTATAAACTCCTCTGATTTAAACACGCCATCGACCTTTTTCGACCTCGGAATAAGCTTCGCAAGCTCCTCAGCGGTGGAGATTCCCTGCTCTACAGCCTCACGCAGAGTGTAAATCTTGCCGTCCTTATAAACACACATTCCGAGCTTGTCAGACATCTCTGTCGGAGCCAGAAACGCGGGATTTATGAATTGGTAGCCGTCAATTACCTCCGAAGCTTCATACGGTT
Organism: uncultured Ruminococcus sp.; assembly: GCA_902773035.1. Lineage (GTDB taxonomy): Bacteria > Bacillota > Clostridia > Oscillospirales > Acutalibacteraceae > Ruminococcoides. The sequence goes on from CACYDB010000050.1 coordinate 1,992, forward strand.
CGAGTGTATTGAAAGCAAACAGCGCCGTCTCGGGATTTGAATCTTTAATCATTAAGAAGATATCCTCTTTTACGGTTTTGGTTGTATACGTGTACTCGCCCGTTTTTCCCAACATAGCAGAGAACAGTTTTCCTAAACCTGTCTCTTTCACATACGCGTTGAGCGCGTCGACAAACTCCTCGGTTTCTATCGACAAAACGTCATTTTCCTCTGCCGAAGCGGGAATTATCGCCGCCGAAAAAGCTCCGCAGATTAAAAGCAGCGCTAATAAAACTGTTATTGTTCTTTTCATGGTAAATCCTCCTTTAAAAACCTTTCTATATATATAACCCCGCGGGGAGCTGTTTTGTGACATAATTTTTTTAAAAAAACCCAAAAAATCGCAAAAAATCGGACAGGAGTTCCTGTCCGAAGTTTTATCTGTCGTTAAGTTGTTTATATTCCTTATGCTCCTGAATACTCATATAGGCGGGTCGGATAATCTTGTTGCCGTTTATGAGCTCTTCTATACGGTGAGCGCTCCAGCCCGCGATTCTCGCGACCGCGAAAAGCGGAGTATAAAGCTCTGTCGGGAGGTTGAGCATATTGTAAATGAAGCCGCTGTAGAAGTCTACGTTGGCGGATACGCCCTTGTAGATATGCTTCTTCCTGCCGATAACCTCGGGAGCCAGACGTTCAACTCTGGCGTAGAGGTCGTACTCGTCGAGCAGTCCCTTGGCGCGAGCGAGGCTTCCTGTGGATTCTTTGAGAATACGCGCTCTGGGGTCGGATATCGTATATACCGCGTGTCCCATACCGTAGATAAGACCGCTGCGGTCAAAGGCGTTTTTGTCAAGAAGGGCGGTGAGATATCTCTCGATCTGCTCATCATCCTTCCAGTCCTTGACGTTGATTTTCAAATCCTCAAACATCTTGCTCACGCGTACATTCGCGCCGCCGTGCTTTGGACCTTTAAGAGAACCGAGCGCCGCGGAGATTGCGGAATATGTATCTGTGCCCGAGGAGGTGACTACGTGAGTCGTAAACGAGGAGTTGTTACCGCCGCCGTGCTCAGCGTGAAGCACGAGAGCCATATCGAGAACCTTAGCCTCGAGCTCGGTGTACTTCTGGTCGGGACGGAGAAGCTCGAGGATGACCTCGGCTGTAGACTTGCTCGGGTCGGGAACGTGAATATACAGGCTGTTGTTACGCAGATAATGGTTGTACGCCTGATAGCCGTATACCGACAGAAGCGGAAATACGGAGATAAGCTGCAGCGACTGACGCAGGACGTTCTCGATGGAAACGTCGTTGGGGTTGGAGTCGTAGCAGTAAAGCGTGAGCACCGATCGCGCGAGGGTGTTCATCATATCGGCTGAAGGAGCCTTCATAATAACATCGCGCACAAAGTTCGTCGGGAGAGTACGGTAGGAGCCGAGCATATTCTCAAAATCCTTGAGCTCCTTTGAGGTCGGCATCTCGCCGAACAGAAGCAGATATACTACCTCCTCAAAGCCGAAGCGTCCGTCAGCGACAAAGCCGTTGACGATATCCTCGATATTATATCCGCGGTAATAGAGCTGACCGTCTGCGGGAACGGTTTTACCGTCGACCACCTTGTTCTGAACGATCTCGGAAATATTGGTAAGTCCCGTACGCACGCCCTTACCGTCAATATCGCGCAGTCCGCGCTTAACGTCGTACTGAGCGTACAGGCTCTGGTCAATTATTGAATTGTGAAGAAGCTTATCCGACAGCTTATTGATTTTTTTGTTAGTGTCATATCTGGCTAAATCTCTCGGCAAAAAATCCACTTCCCTTCTGCTGAATATTGAAACAAAGGGGGCGGCTAGCACCACCCCCTAATTAAATCTTAAAATTTACTGCAAGTTCGGATACCTATTTCATATTGGAACTATTATATCACAGTTCTCCGTAAAATGCAAATTTATTTCAAATAAGTGCCTGACTCTCCGATTTTTCCGCTGAGGTCCTTGACGTAAACTCTCATATTGCCCTTGCCCGCGGCTCCGACAGTGAGAGTGCCGTTTGATACGGTCTTTTTGTCGCCTGTTACGGCGTCGCAGTAGGTGCCGTTCGGAATACCCGAGAAGGTAGCGCCGTTTGAAACGGCTACGCAGGCTACGCTGTCCTTATTGCCCTGTGTGTAGCGGCGGATAAAGCACATATCGCCTACTGACTTGTACTGACCCTTCTGAAGCGCGGGTACGGCGCGTCTGATCATATTGAGCCTTCTGATGTGCTGAGCGAGCGGCTTGCTGAGTGTTGTCTGAGCCGCGCCCGAGGCTGTG
>CACYDB010000051.1 GCA_902773035.1 uncultured Ruminococcus sp.
GCAGTCAAACGGTATCCACGCAAACTGGCCGCTGTGGTCATTAAGGAATCCGGGCGCGAGACAAATCCCTCTCCCCGCCGCAATATTCGTATAAGTCGTATCGTGATCGGCGCTGTTGAAATAATTGATTTTTCCCGTGCCTATCAGTCTGCGCTGAACAGATTTCAGCGCTGCAGGTGAACCGCCTCCGACCATCAGAGTCCTTCCGTAAAGGTCGCTCTCTAAAATCAGATTCTTTTGCGCAAGCGGATCATCCCGACGGGCTATCAGATATATCCCGCTTTCAAACAATTCGTGCACCCTGATATTCGGAATATGCTTTGTCTGTTCCTTCAGCGCGAATAAGATATCCGCCTCATTTTTCAGGAAGCATTCCATTCCGTTTTCATAACGAAACCGCGGGGTGATCAGCACCTCGGGACGCAGCTGAGCAAACTGACGTATTGCCTCAGGCAGAAAATAAACCGCCTGTCTGACCATCATACAGATGGAAATATCATCCTTATACTGAGCGCTGAAATTCTGCCCCTGCTCAATAGCGCGCTTCAATTCTTCACGCATATTCGTAAGGAACCCGACAAACTGCGCTCCGGCAGGCGTTATAGCGGCGCCTTTACCGCTGCGCTCAAAAAGAGTGAAACCGATTTCCTCCTCCAACAGTCTGATCTGATAAGTAAAGGTCGGCTGACTGACAAACATATTCTCGGCGGCGCGGCTGAAATTAAGCGTCCGCGCCAGCTCAATACAATAATCAACCTGCTTTGTTGTCATAAAACCATCTCACTTTGCTATTTAAAATTTAAATCAATTATACACTATTTCAATTGGACTTTGCAATAGCTTAATGATATAATTTAAACAGAAAGAAGAACGGAGGATATTATGATGGCAAAAACAATGATTGCTTTCTTTTCGAGAGCGGACGAAAACTACTTCGGCGGAGCGATGCGTTATGTGAAGGTCGGCAACACCGAGATCGTATGCGATATCATCAAAGAAACTCTTGACGCCGACAGCTTCAAAATCGAGATGAAGGAGCCGTACTCGCCCGTCTATATGACCTGCATTGATGAGGCAAAGAAGGATCTGCGCAATAACGCTCGTCCGGAGCTGAAAGCCTATCCCGACAGCATTGACGCTTACGACACGATCATTCTCGCCTACCCTAATTACTGGGGCACAATGCCGATGGCAGTCTTTACATTTTTAGAGCGCTATGATTTCAGCGGCAAAACAATACTTCCGCTTTGCACCAACGAGGGCAGCGGAATGGGCAAAAGCGAGCGTGACATCGAAAAGCTGACAAAAGGCGCGACCGTAAAGAAGGGACTTTCGATAACAGGCAGCAACGCCTCAAATTGCCGCAAAAGCGTGAAAAACTGGCTGTCCGTCAACGTCTTGATTTAAAAAAATATAAACTCAAATTACTAATGTACAGGAGGATTATTATGGATTATTTAACATTAAACAACGGACTAAAATGCGCCGCCGCGGGAATCGGAACGTATTTACTCTCCCCCGCCGACGCGGAAAACAGCGTCAGAGAGTCACTGAAAATGGGCTGTAGGCTGATTGACACAGCAAACGTCTATGTTAACGAGCGCGCCGTCGGACGCGGTATGAAAGACAGCGGCGTAAATCGTGAGGATATCTTTCTTTCCACAAAGCTCTGGCCGACAGAGTACGAAAATCCGAACGCCGTTGATGAAACCCTGGAGCGTTTGGGAGTTGATTATGTTGACCTGCTTTATATTCATCAGCCCGCGGGCAACTGGCTCGCAGGCTACCGTCAGCTTGAAAAGGCGTATAAAGAAGGCAAGGCTAAAGCAATCGGCATTTCAAACTTCGAGGGCAAATACATCGAAGAATTGCAGAACAAGTGGGATATCGCGCCGCAGTTTATTCAGGTTGAAGCGCATCCGTATTTCACCCAAAAGGAGCTCAGAAAAACGCTTGACAAATACGGTATCCGTCTGATGAGCTGGTATCCGCTCGGACACGGCGACAAGAGCCTTATGGAAGAGCCCGTATTTGTAGAACTCGGCAAAAAGTATAACAAAACACCCGCTCAGGTGATTCTGCGCTGGCATACACAAATGGGCTTTGCCGTTATCCCGGGCAGCAAGAATATCGGGCACATCAAGGATAACCTTGATATTTTCGACTTTTCTCTGACCGACGATGAGATGACTGAAATCGCAAAGCTCGACAACGGCAAGCGTTACTATCACCGTACCGACGAGCAGCTTGAGCAATTCGCCGTTTGGCGTCCCGCGTATGAAAAAGCGTAAATAAGTAAGCGTTAACCGGGTAAACCCTTAGGTCTACTCGGTTATCTTTATACAGAATCTCGCGACCTTCCCCCTTTTCATATCATCAGTTTTGTGCTATAATTCTATTAATAATCAAACGTAGTTAACGGAGGAGCGCAATTGTGTCAAAGTACAGTGAACAGGATCTGAAATACGCTGCTGAATTTCGCGAGGAGCTTCATCGGGAAGCTCTGTCGATTGTCAGGAAAACGCGTCCGAACGCCGATAAGGTGATTGACCGTCATCCTGTTGAGGACTATTTTCAGCAAAGCTGGGAATATCCGGGACAGTGGTACACAGTAGTTGCTATACCTCACGGCTACTCAAGCCGCAAGGCTTTTGTAGACTCCCTTGTCCGCGACACGCTCTCGGAAAGTGTCGCGGAGTCAGACAGATTCGAGCCGCAAAAAGAGTCAGACTCCGATCAAATAAGCCCGACTCCGACTGTCATAAAGGATGATCCGTTTTACCTTTTGTTAGCCGATTACCCCGATCTTGCCGTAGAATACTGTATTGTTAATAATGAAAACTATTGCGGATACGAATCTCACCGCAAGGCGTTAAGCTCCGCCTTCCGCGAGTTCGGAAAGGGTTGGAAAGGTAATCCCTCTAAAGCCGAAGGAAAAATCATCACCGTCGCGGAAATGCTATCCTCACAGTACCAAAGCGATAAGCTCAACTACCGAAAAGCCTTTCTTTATCCGCCGCATAAAACCAACTGCGACGGCAAGGATTTCGCGCGCGTCAACTCAGCCCTCTTCCCCAACGGAACGGATAAGCTCGAGGTGTACGAATGGGACACAAACTGGTCCGTCTATTTCGACGAAGGTCACGAGTGGTGGGGAGCGCTGTGCCTGACCGTCTACGACAAAACCCTCGACCGTTTTGTTGTAATAATGGCGTCTGCGACAGACTGACGAAATACAGAAAAAACCGTATTGGAAAAAGCTTGATTTCCAATACGGTTTTACGGTTTATGTATTAATTTCCGCTTAATCTGTCAATAAACAACTGAGAAACAAGCGAAAGCTTTTGATCACGCTTCCAGACAAGCGTCGGATGAACGGATATCTCGGGAGTCAGCGGACGGAAGCATAGGTTCGAGGTTTCGGAGGTATCGACCAGTCTGTCAAACGAAACCGCGTATCCGATCCCGTCCTCAACCATCAGCGAGGCGTTGTAGAGCAGATTGTAGGTCGCGACTACGTTCAAACGCCTTGCCTGCGATCCGCTGAAAAGCGATAAGCCGTTAGCGCGCGATACGATAAGCGGCTTGCCGTACAAGTCCTTAACGGCGACGCTTTCCCGAGCGGCAAGCTCACTGTCCCTGCGCGTAATAACGCCGAAAATTTCCTTGTCGTCAAACGTCAGATGATGATACAATTCACGGTCAAAGTCCGTAAATATCAGCGCGAAGTCAAGCAGTCCGCGGTCTAGCTTATCCTTCAAATCCTCGGTATCTCCGCTGAAAACATTCAGTCGGATTCCGGGGTATTCAGTCTGCAACTGATAAAATACCCTCGTGACGCGGTGCATTGAATACGACTCTCCCGCTCCGATATTAAGGCTGCCCGAAATATTATTCTTCACCTCGGAGATCTCACTCTCCGTCAGCTCGACGAGCTGCATCATCTCACTTGCCCTCTTGCGAAGAACCAAGCCCTCCTCTGTCAGCTCAATATGCCTTTTACCTCTGATAAAGAGCGTCACGCCGAGCTCCTCCTCAAGATCACGCAGCTGCCTTGACAACGACGGCTGAGAAAGATTGAGCGACTGCGCGGCGGCGGAGATATTACCCTCTCTTGTGACCGCCAAAAAATATTGCAATACCCTGAATTCCATCGAATCACCTCATCTTGATTATACATCCTTTTACTATGCTTGTAAAGCATAATTAATCATTTAACATAAGTATTTGCTATTTCTTAAATCCGCGTATATAATATACTCAAGAGGTGATCAAAATGAAACTGAAATCAATCATATCATACGTCCTCATCCTATCCCTTACGCTTGCGTTTTCCGCATGCGCCGAAGCCAAGTCAAGCGTAAAGCTGAGCGCGAATAAGCTCTCCATTTCCGTAGGAAAAAGCGCGTCGTTAAAGCTCAACGGAACAAATAAAAAGGTCAGCTTCAAGATTAATTCAGGCAAGCAGTATGTAAAGATAAAGCGTACAGCTAAGAACGCCGTCAAGATATCTGCGCTCAAAAAAGGCGTCGCTAAAATAAAGGCAAGCCTCGGCAAGAAAAGCTGCACCTGTACCGTGACCGTAAAGGCAAAGAAAACCGCTAAAACAATGAAACTAAAAATCAACAAAAAGACCTTCACCGTCAAGCTCAACAGCGGTACGGCGGCGACAGAGCTTTACAGTAAGCTCCCCCTCACCCTCGAAATGAACGAGCTCAACGGCAACGAAAAATATCATTATTTCGACAGTGATTTTCACGGCGCAGAAAAAGCCTATTCCACTATCAAAGCGGGAGATTTAATGATATACTCAGGCAGCTGTCTGGTACTGTTTTATGACGAGATCAAAAGCTCTCCCTACGAGTATATAAAAATCGGCGAGATAACAGACTCAAGCGGGTTAAATAACGCCGTCGGCAACGGTAATGTAACAATAGAATTTACGAGGTAGTTATGAACACAAAGGAATTTACAGAGATTATGGACAGCGGCGCCGAGGTCATCGCGCGCGGCGAGGTTCATCAGTATATGACCTATCTCAGCAACGAGGCGATGAAGATAACCGCAGAGCTCAACAACGCCTATCACACGCCCGGGGAAATCGGAGAATTAATGGAAAAGCTGACAGGCAGACCTTTTCCCGAGGGCGCGTATATGTTTCCGCCGTTCTACACCGACTGCGGCAAGAACTTAAAGCTGGGCAAAAATGTCTTTATCAACTCCTGCTGTCAGTTTCAGGATCAGGGAGGAATCACCATCGGCGACGATACTCTGGTAGGTCCCAAAACCGTGATCGCAACCCTCAACCATCATCAGAACCCCGATAAGCGAGCAAATCTTATCCCCAAGCCCGTTAAAATCGGCAGCAAGGTCTGGATCGGAGCTAACGTAACGATCCTTCCCGGAGTCACAATCGGCGACGGCGCGATCATCGCGGCGGGAGCGGTCGTCAATAAAGACGTAAAAGAAAACACCATAGTAGGCGGCGTGCCTGCAAAATATATTAAAGATATTGATACGGAGGAACCGATATGATCAGGACGAGAACGGTATCCGCGTTATCGATCCTTGTAATCGTCGCGACGCTATGCTCACAAACAATATTCGCGGGCGCGGTCGTCAGATACGACGTAAACCGCGACGGAAAGCTCAATATCTCCGACGCTACAGCGATTCAAAAATACCGCGCGGGACTTTTATCGGATGATGATATCGATTCAGCTCAAGCCGATGTAAACAAAGACGGAGATATAACAATCAGAGACGCCACCTATATTCAACTGATTTTGGCGGATATTCTGACAGAACCCTTCGGAGACAATGAAATGAAAATGCGTATAAACGATACAGCTATCGAGGTTGAATGGGAGGACAACGAAGCCGTAGCCGCTCTGAAAGAGGCTGTAAAGGCAAAGCCTCTGACAATTAATATGTCAATGTACGGAGGCTTCGAGCAGGTAGGCTCTCTCGGTATGAGCCTCCCCCGCAGCGATACCCGAATCATTACCGAGCCGGGCGACGTTATACTCTACTCGGGAAATCAGATGGTAGTATTTTACGGCTCAAACGAGTGGTCATATACCCGTCTGGGAAAGATAAAAAATCAAAACGAAACACAATTGAGAGAGCTTCTCTCAAACGGAAACGTAACCATTACCCTGGAAATAAATTAAATCAAAATACAGGAGGAATCTAAAATGAAACAACAAATCAAAACAACAGAGGCTATTTTTCCTATGCCGGTACTGCTTATTTCAACCTTTAACGACGACGGCAGCGTAAACGTAATGAACGCGGCCTGGGGAACGATGGCTAACCGCGGCACCGTCGCGCTTAACCTGACCGAAACCCACACAACCGTTGAGAACATCAAGGCTCGCAAGGGCTTTGTAGTTCATATAGCGGACGCGAAGCACGTTGTTGAAGCTGACTGGTTCGGATTGGTTCACGGCAGAAACGAGCCCGAAAAATTCAAGAAATCAGGCTTCACCTATGAGAAATCCGAGCTTGTAGACGCGCCCGTGATCAATGAGCTTCCAATCGCTATGGAATGTGAGTTCATCGAGTATCAGAGCGGCGACACAGGCTTGGGAGTAATCGGCAAGGTGCTGAAAACCTCCGCGGAGGAATCCCTCATTAAAGACGGAAAGGTTGATATCGACGCTCTCGAGGCGATCGCCTTCGACCCCTACACACACGGATATTATAAAGTCTGCGGCAGAGTCGGAGACGCCTTTAAGGAAGGAGCAAAGTTAAAATGAAAACAGCAAATCTAAAACTCACACAGGAATGGGACAAAACCTTCCCGAAAAGCGACAAGGTCGATCACAGCAAGATAACCTTTATCAACCGCTACGGTATCACGCTCGCGGCTGATATGTATATACCGAAAAACTCAGACGGCAAGCTGCCCGCGATAGCCGTAAGCGGTCCCTTCGGAGCGGTCAAGGAGCAGTGCTCGGGACTGTACGCTCAGACGATGGCGGAACGCGGATTCCTGACGATCGCCTTCGACCCCTCATTCACGGGAGAAAGCGGCGGCGAGCCGAGATATATGGCTTCTCCCGACATCAACACCGAGGATTTTCAGGCTGCGGTTGACTTCCTCTCAAACTGTGACAAGGCGGATCCCGACCGCATTGGAATCATCGGTATCTGCGGCTGGGGCGGAATGGCGCTGAACGCCGCGGCGCTCGACACTCGAATCAAGGCGACAGTCGCCTCGACGATGTACGATATGACGCGCGTCAACGCAAACGGCTATTTTGACAGCGAGAACAGCGAGGAGCAGCGCTACGAGAAAAAGTCCGCGCTCAACAAGCTTCGCACCGCCGAATACGCGAAGGGCGAATACTCCCGCGCCGGAGGCTGCGTAGAGCTCCCCGTTCCCGAGGATATGCCCTTCTTTGTCAAGGACTACAGCGAGTATTACAAGGGCAGAGCCTATCACCCGCGCTCACTCAACTCCAACGAGGGCTGGAACAGTATCGGCTGTATGTCTTTTATGAATCAGCCGATTCTGAAGTACACAAACGAGATACGCTCATCCGTCCTGATCATTCACGGCGACAAGGCTCACTCCTGCTACTTCGGCAGGGACGCTTACGCCGATATGACAAAGGACAGCAAGTACGCCGACAACAAAGAGCTGATGATAATCGAAGGCACGGTTCATACCGATTTGTACGACAACACAGACGTCATCCCCTTCGACAAAATGGAAAGCTTTTTCAACGCGATGTAACGAATAACGCGCAACAAAAACATAAAAAACTGTTCTCACAAAAAGAGAACAGTTTTTTTATTATAACATATTGACACAATGTCAATAAGGGTGTATAATATAGTTGCTGACACAGTGTCAATAGAAATACGCGGGAGGAGATCAAAGATGATCAAGGGTACACCGGAGCTGATTGAAAAGCGCAGAGAAGAAATCGTCAACGCTTGCGAGAAATTATACCGTTCAATGAGCTTCAAGGAAATCACGCTTAAAGAAATCGGAAAGGTCACGGAGTTCTCAAGACCGACGATTTACAATTACTTTCAGACGAAGGAGGAAATTTTTCTCGCGCTGTTCAAGCGTGAATACGACAGATGGAACGAGGATTTACAGTCCATCTTAGACGGGAACGAAAAACTGTCCAAAAAGGAAATCGCCGACAAAATCGCCTCCTCCCTGCAAAAACGCAAACAGCTTCTCAGGCTGCTCTCGATGAACAACTACGAGATGGAGGCTAACAGCCGTCCCGAGCTGCTGACAGACTTCAAGCTCTCCTACGGCGCGTCACTCAAAATCTTCGCCCGTATACCCGAGAAATTCTGTCCCGATATGAGCGCAAAGGATATCGAGGATCTTATCTATATGTTCATCCCCTTTATGTTCGGCATTTATCCTTACACAGCCGTAACCGAGAAACAGCGTACTGCGATGAAGGAAGCGGATATAGAATACAAATATCAAACCGTTCACGAAATCACTTATACTTATCTTATAAAACTGCTCGGCGCCGACTGACGCCGTCACGGGAGGCTAATAATGAAATACACAAAACTCGGTAAAACTGATTTGAACGTATCACGTATCTGTATGGGCTGTATGGGCTTCGGAGACGCGACAAGAGGTCAGCACAGCTGGACGATCGACGAAGCGCATACAAGGGAGATAATCAAACGCGGACTTGAGCTTGGAGTCAATTTCTACGATACCGCTATCGCCTACCAGAGCGGTACGAGCGAGCAGTACGTCGGACGGGCTCTGAGAGATTTCGCGAAGCGCGAGGACGTCGTAGTCGCTACAAAGTTCCTGCCGAGAACACAGTCCGAGATAGAAAGCGGCGTTACGGGACAAAAGCATATTGAAAATATGATCAACACCAGCCTGCAAAATCTCGGAATGGACTATGTAGATTTGTACATCTATCATATGTGGGACTGGAACACACCGATCGAGGATATCCTCGACGGCTTAAACCGCGTAGTGAAGGCGGGCAAGGCAAGATATATCGGTATCTCAAACTGCTTCGCGTGGCAGCTCGCCAAAGCAAACGCCATCGCGGAAAAAGAAGGCTTCGCAAGATTCGTCTCCGTTCAGGGACATTATAACCTCATTTTCCGTGAGGAAGAACGCGAGATGGTTCCCTACTGCAAGGAGGAAAACATCGCTCTGACGCCTTACAGCGCGCTGGCAAGCGGCAGATTATCACGCAAGCCCGATGAACAAAAAACAAAACGCGCCTCAGAGGACGCCTACGCAAAATTCAAGTATGACGCCACCGCAAAGCAGGACAGCGTTATCATCAACAGAGTATCAGAGCTTGCCGACAAATACGGCGTTTCTATGACGGAGGTATCCTTGGCGTGGCTGCTCACAAAAGTCACCTCCCCTGTTGTAGGCGCGACAAAGCTTCATCATATCGAAGGAGCGGCTAAGGCGGTCAGCTTAACGCTTACGGACGACGAGCTCGCCTATCTTGAGGAACCGTACACGCCGCACTCCTTAGCCGGCGTAATGGCTCAGAACAAACGCGAAAACGCGAAGGATAAACACGTCTGGTCAACAGGCAATCAATTAATCAGGGAGGAAAAATAAATGGCTGAAAAAATCGTACAAACAGCAGGCAGAGAACAGCTCGGAGAATTTGCGCCAATGTTCGCTCACCTCAACGACGACGTATTGTTCGGCGAGGTATGGAACGAGGAAGCGATCGACGTCAAAACAAAATGTATCATCACGGTAGTATCGCTGATGGCGTCGGGAATCACCGATTCCTCGCTGAGCTATCATTTACAGAACGCAAAGGCTCACGGCGTAACAAAGGACGAGATCGCCGCGATCATCACCCATGCGACTATGTATGTAGGATGGCCGAAGGGCTGGGCGGTGTTCAGACAGGCAAAAGAAATCTGGAAAGAAGATTCAGTCGCCGTCAGCGACAGGGATAAATTCCAAAACGAGATTTTCTTCCCCATCGGCGAGCCCAATCCCTACGGAGATTACTTCATCGGTCAGAGCTATCTCTCCCCCGTTTCAACCGAGCAGGTACCTGTATTCAACGTCACCTTTGAGCCGTGCTGTCGTAACAATTGGCATATTCACCACGCCACACAGGGCGGAGGTCAGATGCTTATATGTATAGGCGGCAAAGGCTGGTATCAGGAGGAAGGCAATGCGCCTGTCGAGCTCAGAGAAGGTTCGGTCGTCAATATCCCCGCAAACGTCAAGCACTGGCACGGCGCGGCAAAGGACAGCTGGTTCTCACACCTAGCCCTTGAAATCAGCGGAGAAAACGCGTCAACCGAATGGCTTGAGCCTGTAACTGATGAAGAATACGAAAAACTATAAAGAAAGGCGGATAATTATGAAAAAAATCATCGCATTATTAATAACGGCAGTTTTGATCCTGGCGCTCGCAAGCTGCTCGGCAGGCAACACCGCAGGTCAGACAGCAACAAATTCCGACGAAGCCGTAACAGAATCGGCGTCAACAAAAGCTCCCGAAGCAACCAAGTCAGACGATAAAACCACTACGGATAACAACGATAAAGATAACAGCGGCAAAGCTCTGGTCACCTATTTCTCCGCGACAGGCACCACAAAAGGCGTAGCGGAGCAGATAGCGGATGTGACAGGAGCGGATATTTATGAAATCACTGCGGCAAAGCCCTATACGTCCGAGGATTTGGATTACAACGACAGCAATAGCCGCGCGACAAAGGAGCAGAACGATAAGGCCGTACGCCCCGAAATCAGCGGTAAAAAGATAAATACAGGGGACTACGACACTATTTATATCGGCTTCCCGATTTGGTGGGGCGAGGAACCGAGAATAATGGATACCTTTGTCGAAAGCTATGATTTCAGCGGCAAGACGGTGATCCCGTTCTGCACCTCAGGCAGCAGCCCGATAGATACCGCCGAGGATAACCTCAAAGCAAACGCGGGCTGCGGAGAGTGGAAGGACGGCAAACGTTTTTCCGCCGAAACCACCTCAAAAGATATAGAAACCTGGATAAAAACACTGTAAAAGGAGAGATCATTATGAGTAAAAAATTAGTAGCTTATTTTTCCGCAAGCGGAACAACAGCAAGCGTCGCGAAGAATCTGGCAAAAGCCGCGGAGGCTGAGCTTTATGAAATCAAGCCCGCCGTACCCTACAGCAAAGCTGACCTGAACTGGATGGATAAGCAAAGTCGCAGCTCACTTGAAATGCGCGACAAAAGCTCTCGTCCCGAGCTTGCCGACGCCGACGCGAATATCGCGGACTTTGACACGATATTTATCGGCTTTCCTATCTGGTGGTATATCGCGCCTACAATCATCAACAGCTTTTTAGAAGCATATGATTTCAGCGGCAAGAAGCTCGTTCTGTTCGCGACCTCGGGAGGCTCAGGCTTCGGCAAGGCAGTCGAGAGCTTACAGCCAAGCGCTCCGAACGCGACGATCACAGAGGGCGCGATCCTCAACGGCAGACCGAACGCGGCAAAGCTCAAGGCTTTCGCGGAAAAATACTGATCAACCGCAAATAAAATCAGAGCAAGGTTATAAGCCTTACCGTAAACCCTGACACGCTTTTTTCTTTTTCTATGCGGAAAACACCCCATAAGAGTCTCAGCTCTTACGGGGTGAATTTATTTATCATTATTCAAGGCTTAAATTGTCGGGTCAACAACCTTGCCCTCAAAAAGAATAGTTCCGCTGCTATCGGTCAGGAGGAAGCAGAAGCCTTTATCAACATAAAAAGTATCATATTTATGTACGGTTATAGGCTCAAGGCAACATCCCGGGGCAATGTCAATAATCGTTACCGCTGCCGCCTCAGCTCCCTTTTTATTCACTTCAATCTTAGCTTTCTGGAAAATATTGTCAACGCGGAGAGGCATTGTATCCAGCAACGGCGAGTTAAACGCGCTGACAGCGCTTTTCAGGCATCCGCTCTCAGTCAAAACATCCAGAAGCGGAGTTGAGCTCGCGATTGTGAAGCTCGGGAAGACGCAGCGCGTCTCGTAATAATACTCGATGGGAATGGTGATAATCGGGCCTTCTTCGGTCACATTCTCATAAGCCTTCTCAATCTCATCGTAATACATATCCGCGTATTCGCCGTATTCGTTGTAGAACTCCTCCGGAGTAAATGTCTCATTTACCAGTTCATAATCGTCAAATTCCTTATCCTGATTAACTTGATAAAGATTATCTCCCGTCATCACATCCTCGAGAGTATAGCCGTCCTTCGGAACAACGAAAGTAAATCTATATCCGTTAGCCGTTGTCGTATAGAAATAATCACACTTTTCTGTACTCTGAACCTGACCGTCAAAGTAATAGCCCTCTAAGAATTCGCAATTCTTATCTCCTTCATCCGTATAAAAATCTCTGTCCACGGTATCCAAATCTTTTTCAAAATTCCAGATATCCTTAAAGTACAGAGTATTGATCAACGAGAATATTGTTTCGGGCGGTATACCGAAGTCCATATCAATAACACCTTTTGTCTGTTCCTTGACAAATTTACGTACAAGCTCATTAGCGGCTTGATTATCGTTTTTGAAAGGCGCTTCCTTGATCTGACAATTGTAATCATCGACAAGCTTTTTCAGCGTATCCTCATTCACATCAGGCTTAACATTCTCATCAAGCCAGACAGAGTTTGAAAGCTTTACCTCGCCTACAACCTTGGGATCATCGCTGATACTCCTCCGGTCAGTATATTCTCTTTCCAGCTTTGAAATCAGATTCGCCGTATCGGAAAGCTCGCTGCCGTCTACGCCGATAAAGTCCTCAATATCCTTCTTGACGTTATCGTCGCCTATCGCGTGAAGCAGAGAAAGCGCCAGATAAACGGATGTCGGTGAGAAAACATAGTTATCATCAACCTCGGCGGATGTCATCGCGAAAAGCTTGTTAGAGAACGCCGAAAGTCTTTCCTCAAAGGTTACGGGCGCGGGAACAGTCTCGGGAGCTGTAGCCTTGGGAGCGGATTCTGTTTCACTCTCAACGGCGGTAGTAGGTTCGGTCTCCTCAGTAGCGAACGTATAGCCGTAGGGATCTGTCACAACGCCCGCGGGATAGGGATTCGGATTGTATGAAGGGGGCGTTATTTCGCAGTGACTTGTGTCGCCCTCAATCTCCTCGCCGCAGCTTTCGGGCTGACTGTCAAACGGAACACAGTGGCCTGTGTCGCCCCATACATCCTCCGAGGAAGCGGGCTCAGTTTCCTTAGTCGCCTCGGCATTTCCCGTAGACGCGACGGTTGCCTCTGTAGCCTCCGTTAAGGGAGCGGTCGTCTCGGGAACAGTAGCCGCTTCTGTCTCGGTAACGGTTTCGGGCTCAGTCGCCTCAGTGGCAATCTGCTTTTCAGTCGCGGGAGTAACGATCACCGCGTGCTTATTTACCTTCTTAGCTTTCTTTCTTGTATCCTTCACCTTGACCTTAAAGGTAAGCTTTTTGTTAAGGCTTTTCTTGTTAAAGGTGTACCTGACATTGACGGAGATTTTTACATCACCCTTCTTGCAGGCTGTTACCTTACCCTTTTTGCTGACCTTGGCGATTTTGCCGTCA
>CACYDB010000052.1 GCA_902773035.1 uncultured Ruminococcus sp.
TCGCGGTCGGATATATTATCGGCGAGGACGGACATCCCGTTGAGGTCCAGCCCTCAACCGACGCTCCTACAGATCCTTCGACCGACGCTCCTACAGAGCCCTCGACTAACGCTCCCACAAAGCCCTCGGGTTCGATTAAATCAAACGACATCGGCAATTTCAGTCTGAGCGGAATCAAAAACAAAACCTATACAGGCAAGGCTCTCACTCAGAACATCAAGCTTACAGACGATGACAACAACTACACCCTCATCCCTAAAACCGACTACCTTGTATCCTACACGGATAACATAAACGTCGGAACCGCTTACATCATCATCACAGCCATAGGCGATTATGAGGGCTCGATCGTAAAGACCTTCAAGATCACAAAAGCCGATAATCCGATCAAGGTTACGCCTGTCTCAAAGAAGGTCAAGCTCAAAACAGTTCGCAAAAAAGCAGTTACCGTAAAGGGCGCTCTCAAGATAAGCAAGGCAAAAGGCAAGGTTTCCTGCAAGATTCAAAGCGCGCCCAAGGCAATCAAAAAATACCTGAAAATCAACTCAAAGGGCGTTATCACAATCAATAAGTGGAACGCCGCTAAGAAAGGCTCCTACAGCGTTAAGGTCAAGGTAACAGCCAAGGGCAACAATAACTACAAGTCAGCGACAAAGACTGTTAAGGCAAAAATCAAAATCAAGTAAGCATAATAATCGTAAAAGACCGCCGTTCATAAGAACGGCGGTAAATTTTGATTGATTTCTTAAGATTATCTTCAGAACTCAATGCTATAATATGTATACAAATTAAGAACTGCCAAAACAGTAAGAAAGGAAAATGCTTTATGATCAAAAAACTTATCGCAATCGCAGTCGCCGTTTTAACGGTACTCTCATCCTCAGCGTTTATATGTACCGCCGCTGAGGACAACAATGAACCCGTTTTACCGGAAACACTGAAAAGCGGCGATTACGAATATACGGTATATAATGATACTGCCGCAATTACCCGTTACACAGGCGACAAAAAGGATGTTACCATCCCCTCAGAGCTTCAGGGAAAAAAGATTGTGAATATCGGACCGTACTCTTTCGCGAATAACAAGAATATCACAAGCGTGACTATCCCCGAAAGCGTTCTCTATCTCGGTATTGGGGCGTTTTCAGACTGTACAAATCTTTCCTGGATCGACCTTCCTGAAACGCCTGTCCATATCAGCGGTTCATCTTTTATAAATACCGCGTATTACAATAATAGTATCAACTGGACTGACGGCGCGTTTTATATCGACAAAAACCTCATTTTTGCCGATGAAACGGCAACAGGTGATTATGTCGTAAGAAAAGGAACAAAAAATATCTGTTACTCCGCTTTTGGTGATAACGAGTCAATAACCTCGGTTTTTATCCCCTCAAGCGTAAAAACAATAGGCATTGACGCTTTCAGTTATTGTACAAATCTGAAAAAGGTTACTATGGAGGAAGGCGTCGAAGAAATCGGCAACTGGGCGTTTTACGGCTGTGAGCGCCTGACGGATATTAATATTCCCGACAGCGTCACAACCATAAATAAGGACGCGTTTAATTACACTCCTCTCATTAAGGATAAAAACTGGAGCGACGGGGCGCTGTATATTTGCAATCATCTCATTATGACGAAAAAGTCTCTCGAGGGCGAATTTAAGCTCAGAGAGGGCACCGTTTCAATCGCGGAGGAAGCCTTTGCGGAATGCGCGGGGTTGAGCGGTATCAAGCTCAACGACGGACTCAAAACCATCGGAAGATGCGCTTTCACAAAATGCGAAAAGCTGAAAACGGTTACAGTTCCCGAAACCGTAACATCAATCGGAGAATACGCTCTCGGTTATTCCTACAGCATCGATTATGACGACTACGGCTATCCCGTTGAGGAAAAGGATAAGACCGAAAACTTTAAGATCAAGGGCAAAAAAGGCACAGCGGCGGAGAAATACGCCGCCGACAACGGCTTTACGTTCGTCAACCCGGACGAGATTCAAAAGCCGACGGGCTTCAAGCTCAAAGAAGCGCTCTACGCTCACGCTGTCAGTGATTCTATGGACGGCGAAGCGTGGCAGGCGTGGCAGAATTTCAATAACATATATTACTTTTTCCTGCCCTCATCCACAAAAGAAAATAAGGCTGACATCTACAACGCGTTTCCCGATGATATAACTGTCAACGGCGTTAAAATCGCGGCGGGCAAATCATCCGAGGTCAGCTTTGAGACGGGAAAGCTGTATGAAGTAACTGTTTCAAACACAAAGCACACCGTATGCTTTATGCGCTCCAACGCCGAGGCGGCAATCTATGTAAACAACAGCGACGCCGACGGTAAGGGCGCGGAGCTCCTCGAGTATCTGAACGCTGACAAAAGCCGCTCCGCTAAAGCGACAGGCGCTATTGTCACTCCCGACGGAAAAATCGACAACACCTCCGTCAAGAAAATCAAAGGCAGAGGCAACACCACCTGGAGACTGGCAAAGAAAGCGTACAACATAACCTATAGCGACAAGGTAAGCATCGCGGGAATGAAAAGCTCAAAAAAGTATTCCCTGCTCGCTAACTGCCAGGACGACTCACTCGCTAGGAACCGTTTCCTCTACGACCTCTCCGACGCTGTCGGTATGCCATACGCCTCGGATTCAAGATTTGTTGACTTCTACTCAAACGGAAAATACATCGGCTCCTATCAGCTTTGCGAAAAAATCGAGGTAGGCAAAAACTCCCTGATCAGCGATTTCTCCGAGACCGATTATCTCGATTCCGACGGCAATGTAAAGGAGGACTTCCCCTTCCTCTGCGAAGTCGATTTCGCCGCCAAGGACGGAGAGGATTATTACACGACTCTCAATAACTATATGAATATCACGATCAAATCCCCCGAGCTCGAGGAAGGCGACAAAGGCTATAACGAGGTCAAGGAATATGTGCGTGAGAAGTTCTACGATATGTACATATCGGCTTCAAACAGCTCCTCAGACCTTTCAAAATACGCCGACATTGATTCTATGACCAAAATGTATCTTATAAACGAGCTCGGCAAAAACTGGGACGCGGGAGTTTCGAGCCTGTTCTTCACATACAAAAAGGACGACTCGGGACAATACAAATTCTTCGCCTCACCCGTTTGGGATTATGACAACTCTCTCGGAAACGCGGTCGGAGTCAAGGGAGAGCTCGAGGCAATCGGCGTAGACGATTACACCGACTATACAGGCTGGTGGTGCAGATACAAGGGCACACAATACACCTACGGCGCGGACAGTATCCTCGCGAAGCTCGCGGTCAACAAGACGATTGTCGAAAACTCCAAGAAAATCTGGAAGGAATATTTCATCCCCGCGATCGACCATTTCAGAGGTGCTGTTGTGAGCCGCGAGCTGAAAAACACCTTCTATACCCGAAACAAGTATTTTAATCTCCTCAAGGACAGCGCCGAGATGAACTACGCATGCGGCTGGAGACTCAGAACATCGGAATGGATAGCCGACCACACCCGTCTCAAAACCTCCGTGTACGACGAGGACGCGAACACATATTACGTCAACAAGGCGGAAACGACATACAGCAACGATTTCAAAGGCGTATATGATTTCTGTGCCGACTGGATGATAAGCCGCGCGGCATGGCTTACAAAGGAGCTGGGAGATAATGTCAAGACCGCGGAAATTGATAATACTCCCGCCAAAACCGAAACGCCGCAGGAAGCATCCGAAAAGCCTGAGAAAGAAGCTGAAATTACAATTCAAAAGGATGTCAATTCCTCCGTAAAGCTGAAGGCGGGCGAAAAGTTAAAGCTTCTGACCGCTGGCGGTGAGGAGACAGCCTGGAATTCCTCAAACGCAAAGGTCGTCACTGTCAAAAACGGAACACTCACAGGACTGAAAAAAGGCAGCGCGAATATCACCGCAAGCCTCAAAAACGGCGGAAAGCTGAAAGTATCTGTTACGGTCACAACTTCGCCGAAGCTGAGCAAAAAATCCGTGACCGTCAAAAAAGGCAAGACTGTAAAGGTAAAGATCACAGGCAAGGCTTCAACCGTTAAGAACACCTACAAAAACACCAAAACCGCAAAAATCACCTCAAAAATATCAGCAACGACCCTGACCATAAAAGGACTAAAGCGCGGCAAAACAACCCTGAAAATCACAGTCAACGGCATAAAGCTCAGACTTAAAGTCAAAGTAAAATAAACAAGCAGGGGCTGTGAAGAACGAAGTATAAAACTTCATTCTTCACAGCCCCTTTATGGTCGAGGTGACATACCGTCATATTCAGAAAAGTTCCACCTCGCTAAAATTGCCCTATCGTGACAATTTGTTACGCTCGGCTTCAAGTCCTGCACCATCTCTAATACCATAAAAAAAAGAACACCCAATGGGTGTTCTTTAATGGCTGAGGAATAGGGATTCGAACCCCAACAAACAGAGTCAGAGTCTGTCGTGCTACCGTTACACTATTCCTCAATATTTTGTTTTGCAACATTAATTATTATAGTTGAAAAACGTCGTTTTGTCAATAGTTTTTATTATCTTTTTTTAATAATTCATCTTAATTCTATATTAGAATAATAATCTCTAATCTTTTTGATATAATAGCCATTGTTGATAAAACGAGGTGTGGCTCAGTTTGGTAGAGCGCTGCGTTCGGGACGCAGAGGCCGCAGGTTCAAGTCCTGTCACCTCGACCA
>CACYDB010000053.1 GCA_902773035.1 uncultured Ruminococcus sp.
CGGTCGAGGCTGTAGTTTCCCTTGGACAGCTTTACCTTGGCGGGAGTTTTAGCCTTACCCTTTTTACGAGCAGTTTCAAGGGCGGCGTTGAGCGCCTTGCTGAAATTTTTGCCGTATTTTTTTGCCGTAAATTTCTTTTTATAGGTACCGCAGGTCACGGTAACGGTTCCCTTGGAGTTTGTATATGTTACAGCCGAGGAAACGGAAATTGTCGCGACGCTGATGACAAACAGCATTATCATAAAAACAAGAACGTCGCGTAACAGAAATCTTTTGCTCAAAATTACAAATCCTTTCATTATCTATGTATCAATTGATTATCGACATCACAGCGCACATTGTTCCGCGCTGACCGTTTGTGGCTCTGTGCGACCAGAGAAGCTCGCTGTTGCAGCGTGTGCAGAAGTCGGAGAGCGTGATATTTTCGGGTTTTACGCCGGCTTCAACAAGGATCTGACGGTTGCACTCGAGTAAATCGAGGTGGAATTTATTATTCTCTTTTGGAAATATAAAAGCTGAGGTATCGAGAGTCGAGAGCTTGTAGAACTCGTCGGCGCAGGCTTTATCGACCTCGTAGCAGCATTTTGAAATCGCGGGTCCGACGGCGCAGACTAAGTCAGCTGGATCGGTATTGTAGAGCTCTGTCATCTTCTTAACGACTTCGGCGCCGATTTTTCCGACTGTTCCGCGCCATCCCGCGTGAGCAAGTCCAATTGCTTTGTTCTTTGTATCTACAAAGAAAAGCGGAGTGCAGTCGGCGTAATATGTGACGAGAGTTACGTTTTTTTCGTTCGTAATAAGCGCGTCAACGCTCTGCATATCGCGGGGCTTTGTGATTCCGACGCCGTAATTTTCTGAGGTTACGGGTCGCACAAAGGTGTGATGATCCTGAGCGGAAGCGACTAATGTGTTGAAATCAAGTCCGATTGAGTTACACAGCCTTTTATAGTTTTCCACAACATCGTCCTGATTATCACCGCGGTTAAAGGCTAAATTCATGGAGCTGAAAATGCCCTTGCTCACTCCGCCGAAACGCGTTGAAAAGCCGTGTCTAATAAAGTTAATTTCTTCCAAAGAATTATAAGTCAGATAAGGAACAGAGTCCTTATTATTAAGCTTCATAGTTTTGCTTTGAATATCCATATATATCACCATTATATATTTTAACTCAAAACAAATAAACTTGCAAGTGCAAATAAAGTTTGTTATAATATAAATCACAAACTATAGTAATACTTACAAAAGAATTTGATAAAACTTTGAAGAAGGATAACATTATGAAGAAACTATTCGGAAATCATATCGCGCCCGACTGTACATACTGTCAGAATTTTATTCAGGACAATCAGCCAAGATGCTCGCTCGGCAGAGTTATCGGCGAAAACGGCAAATGCAGAAAATTTGACTACAACCCTACCCTGAGAACTCCGAAGGCTGAGGCTGTTATGATGCAGTTCAGCAAGGAGGATTTTGAGCTGTAATATTCAGATAAACAATTTGGGGCTGACTCGAACAAAATTTTGTCGAGTCAGCCCCTTGATTATTGATGTTATTTTTTAACCTTAATGGCGCATTTGAGCTTGAGTCCGTTTGTTTTAACTGTGATTACGGCTTTACCCTTTTTCTTAGCTGTGATCTTTCCGCTCTTGGAAACAGCCGCGACCTTTTTGTTATCTGAACTGAATTTAGCCGCGCCTACCTTGCCTTTGATTTTAAGCTTGAAGGTATCACCGACTTTCAAGGTCTTTTTAGTCTTGTTGAGAGTAGGATTGATAACCTTGATTTTTACGATATTATACGCTGTCGCGGATGAAACGGTAATCGTAGCCGATCCCTTCTTCTTTGCCGTTACCTTACCCTTCGAATTGACGGAAACAGCCTTTGTATTGCTGGAGCTGTATTTGAGCTCCGCGCCGTCGGAAGCGCTTGCTTTGATTGTAAAGGACTGCTTAACGTAAAGAGTCTTTGAAGAAGTATTGACTTTGATGGTCTTTGTCTTGAGAGCGCTTTTGTTCTTGTTGATATTCGCGGAGGGAGTCGTAGCCTTTGTGTAAGCGGTTGCGGGCTCGGTAGGAGCTTCGGTAGCTGTTGTGGGTTCTTCCGTGAGCTGAGTTATCTCTGTGGGTTCAGCGGGATGGGGATAATAAGGGATTGTCTCAGGCTCGGAAGGCTCCTGAGTTTCGGTAATTTCGGCGGTAGTCTCAGGTATTTCTGTGCTCTCTGTGGGTTCGGGAACAGTGCTTTCCTCAGGATTAATCGGAATAATTGATGAGGTGATTCCCGAAATGACCTCTCTGCCCTCATTTGTGACAGCGAAGTTATTTACATACTCGGTTTTTTCGGACTCGAGCACCTGAATAAGAAGCTCTACGTTTGTATCTCCGCCGAGCTTGTTGAGAACATTGAAGTACGCGGTTACAAAAATCTGAGGCGCTGTAAAATCATAAAGCCTCGGGCTTGAGAAATTGATATACGCGCAGTTATCCTCCGGAACAATGTTAATAATGGAGGAAGCGTCAATAACAGGGCAGGAAACATCGGAAAGTTCAAGGATCCTGCTGTCATATCTGAGCGTAAACTGACCGTCTACAAGCTTTTCGGGAGCTGTCAGAAAGAATGAAACCGCGACCTTATCGGACTCAATCAGCATTGAATCAAGCTTGTTGACATTGGCGTAGGTTATAATATTAAGCGGAGCCTCGGGTATGGTCTCATCAACCGAAAAATCGGTCTTTACAGACGCGGAAATCGTATCTAATACGCCGGCGCCTGCTTCAGAAGGATTCGCGTTAGCGAAAAATACGGTTTTAGCAGAGTCAAGCTCCAAGATTTTAAAATTGATCCATGTCGTCGAGGGCTTTGCGGTCAGCTTGAATTTCGCTGAAACCATTACTCCTCCCTCGGTGAAATCATACGGGCGTCTAACGGATGAAAAATTAAAACGTCCTGTATTATCGCTTTCATTGATTCTGTCAATAACAGAATTATCAATAACCGGAAAGCTCCATTCGGTCAGTTCAAGAGCGCTGTTATCACTATACAGCTCAAACTGTCCGTCATCAAGCTTTTCGGGAACTGTCATTGAAAAAGATATTTCAAATTCTTCTATATCACTTTCGATATTAAAGCGGTCAATTTCTTCGCCGTTAACCTGAACTCCTACGGAAACGGATGAATCGGCGTACGCGATTATTCCGAAGCAGGATATAAGCAATAAAACAGCGATTACACAGCTGATAAGCTTCACTGAAAATTTCATAAACTTCTCCTCCTTTTCTATAATTTGATTATACAATAAAAATATTACATAAGCAATATAATTTTATTATTTTTCGCAAAAGATATCGGCGTGAACTTTGGTTCACGCCGAAGAATTATATTACTTTAACATTTCTGCTGTTGAGATAGGACTCGGGAGTCTCGTTCTTGTAGATATCGGGAACAAGTCTGTACACCTTCATAGCGTAGGTGATTTCGTTGCCCTCGGAATCAAAGCTGCTCGGACGTCCCTCGCTCTCCCAGATAAGAGAAGCGTATTTAAACAGCTCGTCGTCGATATAGAAGCCGATTTTGTCCGCGTAATACTTGTCTGTAGCGGTGAGGTAGGGCTTCATAATGGATTTGAGCTTTTTGAGATCGTTTTTCTCGTAGGCTTTTCTGAGATCCTCACGCTTGTTTCTCAGCTTATACCATGTGTCAATTCTCTCAACTGAGCGTCTCGCGCGGGTAAATGTACGGGTAGCGGCGTTGACCGCGGGATTGTATACCCTGCCCATCCACTGATTGTAAGACTGCTTGTAGTCGATAAGCTCATCAAGGCTGACCTCGTCGTCCTTGACGCAGTCAAGAAATTCCTGATACGGAAGATCAACGTCCCAGAGAACCGTAGCTCTGTCGGTGCCGCCGATTTCCGAGCTTGCTCTACCGAGCCAGTTGTTGCCGTACATCTGTGAGAAATACAGATCCTCGTCGCTGTAAACCTTGAGCTGTCTTCCCTCAAACTCAGTGGTCTTTACATCTGTGAACAGAGTGATCGGGAATTTTATGACGTTCGCCCTGCCATCCATATAGGCGTAGCAGTTTTCTCGGCGGGTGGGATCCGCGAGGCGTTCCTCCTCGGAAATGAAGCGCCTGGAGGTATAAGGCTTGGTGGCGTTGACATTCTCGTCAACTATGAGCTTTCCGAGCTCTGCGCGGGACATTTTACGCGCGAGCTTCCAGCCCTGATGCAGATAGTTAGAATTATCAATCTTAACCTTGCGCATAATGTGGTTCTTGAAGCGTTTTATACCTGTTACGCGTGATACGAGCTTGTAGAAAACTACCCAAGGAACCTGCGAAGCCTGATTGAAGTTGTCGAGGACGAGAAATCTCTCGGCTCCCCTGATCTCGTTTGAGGGCTCAAACTCACGCATAGGATAGATTGTAATGCTGATTCCGTATGAAACCTTGTGCTCGGAGGATCCGCCGTCAAAGAGGAGAGTATTTTTGTCGCAGTAGCGGAACTTGAAGTGCTGGAGACGCGGATTTGTACGCCAGCTCTCGAGCTCTCTTGTTTCGGAGAGGTTTTTCTGAACATACTTTTCAAGCTTATCAATGTCGGTAAGCGGCATTGTTATCATAAAATAGCACTGTTCATCCTCGAATTGCTTGTGGTCAAGCACATAGCGAGCAGATTCGTTTGATACGATATATTTTAAATTTTCCTTCTCACAGATTGAGATGATCTCGTCAAGCAGTGAGAGAATTTTGTTCTGTACCTGTGTCATTTTACGCGCCCTTCTTCTTGATATCCAACAGTATCATACCGTCGGCGGTTTCCTTCTTGACCTTGGCGTAATACTTTTCAGCCGTTTCCTTATCGCCCTTTAAGTAAGCGATATCGCCGAACGCCTTGTCAATACGGTCGTTGTCGGGATATTTAGCGATAAGCTTTTCCGCTAAGGTCTGAGCTGAGGGGTCTTGCTTAACAGTCTTGATTTCGAGGTTATAAAGCTCGATTTCCTTGCTGCACGGATACTTTTCTACAGCCGCGGCGATAAGCTTCTCCGCCTTATCGTATTCCTTGTAGACCATAGCCGCCTTGATCTCGCGGGAATCAAGCACGAGCTGCCAGAGGGCTGTAAGTCTTTCCGGCTTGGGCTTGCCGCTGATGTCGTAGAGCTTCATAATCTTTGAAGCGGCGGTGAAGTCGTTGCGGTTATATAGCATATTGAAGATAGCCGCGTAGAAGTAATCGTCGCCTATATCGAGCAGACATTCCCAGTAGCGAACGCTGAACTGGAGCTGCTTTTCGTAATAATCCTTGAAAATCTCCTCGAGCTTGTCAAGCTTTGCCTTATCTGTTTCGTCAATGAGAGTATTGATGTCGTCAATACCCATTGCCTTGAGCTTTTTATCGAGCTTGAGCTTAACGAGCTTTGAGAGCTTACCGTAAACATTGTGGAGATGAACGCCTACCTTGTAGCCTTCCTCAACCATAATATGCTTGGCCTTCTGACGCTCCTTTTTAAGCTCTTTTTCATCAAGGAGTCGCATATAATCGGAAACATAATCGGCGCAGGAAATACCTGTGTGCGACATTTTGGAATGGTGCTTCTGATCCTTCGGCATAATGTTCCAGTCGTCGCCGTAGTAGTAGTTGAGAAGCTCGGCGTACTTTGCGGAAATCGGGAACTTTCTGTCCTCAAAGTCAGCGTAATAAACCTCGTCGTAGAAATACTTGGGAGCGTAGGATACGGGACCGTATTTTCTCGCCGAGCATGAGAGATATGTGTCGCAGTCGTCGTAGTGCTGATTGAAGATCTTCTTTTCGAGATGTCTGAGCACTCTTTCCTTGCCGACAAACTTCTCCCAGCGTCTGAATTTATTGTATAAATCCATCTGCGCCTTGCTTTTGTAGCGGAAATGACGGTAGCTGGAGTTTGCGTACTCGTCGTAGGCGAAGTACAGATCGATCATTTCCTGCTTTTTGACGGGGTCTCCGGGGAGCTCCATCATATAGAATACGTCTATACACTGACCGCAGATCGGTCTCCAGAAAGCGAAGTTTGAGCTAAAACGGATACACTCGGCGTCAACGTAACGTCCGAATATTCCCGGGAAGTCCCTGTCGAGTCTGCCGTCGCTGTAGACGCGCTTTTTGCCGTCGAGCTCTTTTTTGCAGGCTTCAACCCATTTGTAGTAGTTTGCTTCAGTCATATTGATGTCAATATCATCATCCCACGGGATAAAGCCCTCGTGACGAATTGTGCCGAGAGTTGTTCCGAAATCAATAAAATACTCAATATCGTATTTTTTGCAGATATCGTCAATCTCGCAAAGCATATTGAACAGATATTTTTGTGTAGCGTCCATATTACATTTCCTTTATTATAATTCTCCGCGCTTCTGTTTGAGAAGCACATATCCTTCAAAGAGGTCGAGGTCTTCCTTGGTTGTAATTTTGATATTCGTCTGACTTCCCTTTGAGAAGTAGATCGTTCTGCCGAGCTCATACATCATAGTGGTGGTATGGGGCTCAACTCTGTCGATCGCGCCTGTTCTTATACCTTCCTCGTAGAGATCGCAGATGTATTTGAACTTAAAGGAATGAGGAGTGTTCATGCAGCAGATGGTATCTCTGTCGATATATCTTGAGGACTTGGTCTGATCATCCTTGAAGCCCGACAGATAAATGAAATCGGTGGTAGAAATAGCGTTGCCTGTTTTCTCACACACTCTGATATTGTCGGTGATGATATCATGCTCGATAAAGGGTGACGCGCCGAAGTGTACAAGGACGATATCGTCGTCGGAGATTTTATCCTTTAGATTGTTGACGCCGTTCTGCACGGAGCCCTGGAAGGTGTCTCCGCCCTTGGTTACCCATTTGACCTTATCGAGATGATACTCCTGAACCATTTCTCTGAGATACTCGATATGGCTCTCGACGCAGACGATTTCGATAGCGTCAATCTCGGGGTGAGTGTTGAACTTTTCAACCGTATAGGCGAGCACAGGCTTGCCTAAAATTTCAATAAACTGCTTGGGACGGTCGGCGCCTACTCTGGAGCCTACTCCTCCCGCAAGTATTATCGCGATATTCATAATTGCAAAACTCCCGATAAAAGATTCTGTGTATAGTAATACATCGTAGTATATTTTATACTATCCGTCGGGAAAAATCAAACTTTTTTACAACAATGTAATAAAGAGTGGCAAAGTATTACAGAAAAAAAGAATAAGTGCCGTGATATTCATATGAATAACACGACAACTTATGAATTTTGCTGTTAAACGGTAATAATTGTAATTTTGTCAAAGCTTATGCCCGCGACTGACTGAACGGTCGATTTAACCATAATATTCCTGCCCTTTTTGAGCTCTTTGCCCGGGACTGTAACGGTACAGCCGTTTTCGTTGACATAGGCGAGAACCTGTGAAAAGCCCTTTGCTCTGAGCGCTGACTCGATCGTATCCTGATAGGTAAAATTCTTGATCACGCCCGCGACCTGTGACTGAGCTTCGCTTTTGTCGGAGTCGGAAAGGTTTTCCATACCGAGAGTTTCGGAGGCTTTGTCGATAATCTTATCCTGAGTTTTGTCGCGGTTGGTTTTAGCCTCGGCGAAATAATCCTTCTGCTTTTGGGTAAGAATGCTCTTTGCGGGAGTTGACGATGGTTTTTGAGTTGATTTCTCGGAAGCTTTGGGCTTGGTGGTTTCGGTAGCTACAGTCGCGTTGACAAACTTGCTTTCGCCGAGAGTTTTTGTGACGGACGCCGGAGAAGTCATACTCCAGTTAAGATATACAGCCGCTCCGAGCGCGACTATCATAGCCGCTGCGAGAAATTGTTTTTTGAATTTTTTCATATTATAACCTCAATTCACTAATTTAGTAACGCACACCTTTGCGCTTGATATATTCAGAGCCTTTGTAACGGCGTCGGTGACTCTCTCCAGAGTTACGGGCTCGTCGCCGCCCTCGCAGGCGACTACAACGCCCCTGACCACTGGCTCTATATCCTTTGTTTTGGTAGAGTTGTTTTCGAGATAGACGCCCTCGAC